>JBFEXG010000029.1:0-14577 GCA_041546005.1 Paracoccaceae bacterium | reverse complement strand
CAGGTCGCGCCCGTAAAGGCGCGCAAACCCGACCTCGGTGCGGGCCATCCGCATGGCGGTCCAGGCGGCGGGAAGGGTCGCGGCTATGGGCTCGGGGTCTCGGCTGCGCAGCGCGGCATCAAAGGCCTGAAACGCCGATGCACGGTCCCAGACACCACCCGAGGCGGCGGGCTTGTGCGCGGTATAGAGTGCTTGAAGGAGGTTCTCGTTTACGGCTCCGTTGCGCGCGAGCCGCTCGGCAGCTTCGAGTTGGGCCCGCCATCCGGCGGTTTCCCGCAGATCGGCATGGGCGAAGGCGAGGGGAAGCATCGAGGTTGGGATGCCCTCGCCAATTGCCTCGCGCATTCTAAAGATGAGAGGGCTGACGCGCGACGGGATCGGAAGCGGCGGTTCGCCGTCATAAAGATCGGGATCAAGAAAGCGCGAGAGAAGCGCATCCTCTTCCTCGGTGATATCGCCAAGGGCGCGGCCGGTATTGAGGATCAGCGCTGCAGTATTCCAGTTGCCGCCCCGCGCCATACAGAAGATGCGGCCAAGATAGGTGGGCGCCACGTCCGGCTTGTCGCGCATCACCGCACAGGCGAAATCCTCGGTGCCGAGAAGGAGCGCCACATCGAACCAACGGCGGAATTGATCGGGGGTGGTCGGGTCGGCAGCTTCTAGAAGCGCGTTGGCCTGATCGATGGCCCCAAGATCAAGGAGCCGGTCAACCCGTGCAAGAAACAGATTTCCTTCAGGGCCTGCGCCAATTGGAGCGTCAGCCTCGGCCAAGAGAAGGCGCAGATAAAGATCGCGCAGGGCCGGAAGAAGATTGACCGGAACTTCAGAGACAAGCGCAGTCAACGTTTCTTCATTGCTGGCCGACCAGAGCGTGCGCGGAAATCCGGTCACTGCGGAGGGCAGGAGGCCCACAACATCAGGTGAAGCCGTATCGATGGTGGATACCGAGATCGACGGAAGAACGACCGACACCGCCCCCGGCTCTTCCAGCCGTCGAACCGTCAGCCCCCCATTCAGCGGATCGGCGGGGACAGCCCCTGTTTCGAACATCGGGGTTTCAACGCTGCGCGAGAGCCAGTCGATGGCCGACAGCGGTTGGCCCGAGTTTTCCTGCGCGGTCGCAAACCCCGTGACCAAGAACAACGCGGCCAGACCCAACGCACGCTTGGGCATCAGTTGCCCTCAAGAACGACAGGCTGGGTGATCACTTCGGTCGGGGCGGCAAAATCGCCGCTGAAGAACAACGGCCCAACATAGGCATAGGCCACAAGTCCCAGTGCCCCGAGAACCACCAAAACCACCAAGAATTTGATCAGTCGCCATATCATAGCGGCATCCTTGCCTATCCTGCCCACAGCGACTTTGGCCGCTTTGTCCATCTTTATAACTGGCATTTCCCGTAAGATCACGCCATTCAGTAGAGAAAGTTTTGAGTGGGCGGCGGCGTGCCGACAAACGCCGCCTGAGGGACAGAAGATGAAGTTGGGGCCACAGGCGGCAGGCTCGGAACGGGCCGCAGCGGAGACCTTTATACTGCACAAGACCGTTGTTCTTGTGGGTATGATGGGGGCGGGAAAGACCGCAATCGGGCGCGCGCTGGCTGCCCGGCTGGGGGCTCCTCTGCTTGATTCCGATGCTGAGATCGAACTGGCCGCCAATGCCACGATTGCCGAAATTTTTGCCCGCGATGGTGAGCCGTTTTTTCGGGCGCGGGAATCTGAGGTGATCGAGCGTCTGCTGGCCGGTAGCCCTTGTATTTTGTCGACCGGAGGCGGGGCGTTCCTCGCCGAGCGGAACCGCACAGCCATTTCTGCGCAGGGTGTGTCGGTCTGGCTTTGTGCAGACCTTGATCTTTTGTGGGAGCGGGTGCGGCACAAGGAGACCCGGCCGCTTCTGAAAACAGCAGATCCGAAACAGACCCTTGCAGAGCTTTGCGAAGCACGGGAGCCGTTTTATGCGATGGCGGATCTGAAGGTGCACACTCTGCCGCATTATTCGATCGATGAGACGACCGACAAGGTCATCGAGGCGCTCTTGCGCCGCCCCGATATTCTGGAGAGAGCATGACCCACGAGACCGTGCGCGTCGATCTTCCCGGTCGCGCCTATGACATTCTGATCGGGGCTGGCCTTCTCAAGGAAGCGGGCCAGCATATCGCGCCGTTCCTGCGCCGCAAGCGCGTGGCGATCATCACCGATGAGACAGTTGCGGGCCTTCATCTGGGAACCCTTCAGGCCTCGCTCGATGCGGCGGGGATCAGCCATAGTGCGCTGGCGCTACCTGCCGGCGAGGCGACCAAGGGTTGGGAGCAATTCTCTCGCGCGGTCGAATGGATTCTGACCGAGAAGATCGAGCGCAGCGACCTCGTGATCGCGCTTGGTGGCGGGGTGATTGGCGATCTGGTGGGCTTTGCCGCCGCTGTTGTCCGGCGGGGCGTGCGCTTCGTGCAGATCCCAACAACGCTTCTGGCGCAGGTTGATAGCTCGGTGGGCGGCAAGACGGGGATCAATACCGCACAGGGCAAGAACCTCGTCGGTGCGTTTCACCAGCCAACTCTTGTTTTGGCCGACACAGGCCTTTTGGCGACCCTGCCGCCGCGTGATTTCCTCGCAGGCTATGGCGAGGTGGTGAAATACGGGCTTTTGGGCGATGCGGCTTTCTTTGAGTGGCTCGAGGTGAACGGCCCTGCCATGGCTGCTGGCGATATCGACAAGCGGAATTATGCGGTGCGCCGCTCTTGCGAGATGAAGGCCGAGATCGTCATGCGCGACGAGACCGAGCAGGGCGACCGTGCGCTTTTGAACCTTGGCCATACCTTCTGCCATGCGCTCGAAGCCGCGACCGGTTATTCTTCGCGTCTTCTGCATGGGGAAGGCGTTGCCATTGGCTGTGCGCTCGCCTTTGAAACGTCGGCGCGTCTTGGTCTGTGTTCACAGGAAGAACCGAGCCGCGTGCGCGCTCATCTTTCAGAGATGGGGATGAAGGTTGATCTCAAGGATATCTCCGGCGATCTGCCCGATGCCGATGGTCTCTTGGGGCTGATGGCGCAGGACAAGAAGGTTCAGGACGGCAAGCTGCGTTTCATCATGGCGCGAGGGATCGGTGCGGCCTTCGTGACCTCGGATGTGCCGGGGGATGTGGTGCGCGGTCTCCTCAGCGAAGAACTCGCCCGCCGCTGAAAAGCAAAACCCCCGCCGGAGCGGGGGAGTTCTTTAGAACGGGATTTCGTCGTCGAGGTCGGAGCGTCCACCGCCGCCACCCGAGCTGCTGCCATAGCTGCCTGAGCCGCCGCTGTAGCCGCCGCCACGATCATCGTCATAGCTGCTGCCACCGCCGCCACCCGAACCGCCGGCGCTGTCGAGAAGCGTGAGCTCACCGCGATAGGGCCGCAGGACAACTTCGGTCGAATAGCGGTCGGCGCCCGACTGGTCCTGCCATTTGCGGGTCTCAAGCTGACCTTCGATATAAACCTTCGAGCCCTTGCGCAGGTATTGTTCCGCAATACGAGCGAGCGGCTCGCTGAAGATCGCCACGGAATGCCATTCGGTGCGCTCCTTGCGTTCGCCCGACTGCTTGTCTTTCCACGTCTCCGACGTCGCAATACGCAGGTTCACCACCTTGCCGCCGTTCTGAAAGCTGCGCACCTCGGGATCGCGCCCGAGATTGCCCACTAGGATGACTTTGTTGACGGATCCGGCCATGTGCTCCCCCTTCGAATCTTGTGCAGGTCACGCACGTTACACCATCCTCACATAGTGAAGGAAAGGTAAATGTGCCCTGTTGCGCCGCCTTATTCCGCGGCGATGGTGATGACCGGCTCCATACAGCGCAGCTCGTCTTCGGGCAGGTGGCATTTGATCTGATGCCCCTCGGCCAGCGTCTTCAATGGCGGCACTTCGCGCTCGCAGAGCCCGCCCGCAACCTTCGATTTCCAGCCGCAGCGCGTCTGGAACGGGCAACCGGGCGGCGGGTTCATGGCAGAGGGGATATCGCCTTCCAGAACGATATGCTTCTTCTGGACCTTGGTATCCGCGATAGGGACTGCGGAAAGAAGCGCCTCGGTATAGGGGTGATAGGGCGGCGAAAAGACCTGATCGGTCGAGCCGATCTCGACCACATGGCCGAGATACATCACCATCACGCGATCCGAGAGATAGCGCACGATCGAGAGGTCGTGGCTGATAAAGAGTAGCGTGGTCTTTTCCTTGCGCTGGATCTCCATGAGGAGGTCGGTCACCGCCGCCTGCACCGAGACGTCAAGCGCCGAAACAGGCTCGTCGGCCACAACGATCCGCGCACCACCCGCAAAGGCGCGGGCGATGCCCACGCGCTGCTTCTGTCCGCCCGAGAGCTGACGCGGCATCCGTTCGGCAAAGGCGCGGGGCAGCTTCACGAGATCGAGAAGCTCTAGCATCCGCGCCTTGCGCTCGGCGTCGCTCTTGCCGATGCCAAAGATTTCGAGCGCGCGAATGATCTGGCGGCCCACGGTCATCGAGGGATTGAGCGTATCGAAGGGGTTTTGGAACACCATCTGGATATCGGCCACCGTGCCGGTATCGCGGTCGTTGATTGGCGTGCCTTGAATCTCGCGGTCATCGAGCAGGATCTTGCCGTCGGTAGCTGTCTCAAGCCCCATCAGCACCTTCGCAAAGGTCGACTTGCCGCAGCCGGATTCGCCCACAATGGCGAGGGTCTCGCTTTCATGGGCTTCAAAGGAAAGCGTCTCGTTAGCTTTCACCACCTTGGTGTGGCCGCCACCAAAGAGGGCATTGGCCGAAACCTCGTAGTATTTCTTGAGGTTGTCCATCTTGAGAACAACCTTGCCGATCTCGCCCTTTTCCTTGGTTTCCGCGGCCTGAATCTTGGCCTCCCAGTCGATCTCTTCAAAGCGGAGGCAGCGGGTCTGGTGCCGGTCATCGCCCTCGACGAGGCTCATCTCGATCGTGCCCTGATCACAGCGACCCGCTTCGAAATAGTCGCAGCGAGGACCGAAATTGCACCCCTGCGGCCGCTCATGCGGCAAGGGGAAGTTTCCGGGAATGGCCACCAACGGGCGGTCGTTCTTGTCCGCGCCGGGCAGGGGGATCGAGCGGAAAAGCGCCTGCGTATAGGGGTGGCGCATCTTGTCGAAGACGTCTTCGATCGAGCCGCGCTCGACCGCCTCGCCGGAATACATCACGCAGATACGGTCGCAGGTCTCGAGGACGAGGCCAAGGTTGTGGCTGATGAACAGCATCGAGGTGCCGTATTTCTTGCCGAGGTCTTTCACCAGCTGCACCACGGCGGCTTCCACGGTCACATCAAGCGCGGTTGTCGGCTCGTCGAGGATCAGAAGCGCGGGCTTCGACATCAGCGCCATGGCGATGACGATCCGCTGTTGCTGTCCGCCCGAAAGCTGGTGGGGATAGCTTTTGAGGATGCGCTCGGGGTCGGGCAGCTTTACGTCGCGCACCACTTCAAGCGCGCGGGCATAGGCCTCTTTCTCGCCGATGCCTTCATGGATCATCGGCACTTCCATGAGCTGCCGACCGATCTTCATGGCCGGATTGAGCGAGGCCATCGGCTCTTGATAGATCATAGCGATCTCTTTGCCGCGCACGTCGCGCAACTCCTCGGCGCCCATGGTGCAAAGGTCGCGGCCCTTGAACTTGATCGAACCGCCGACGATCCGGCCATTCACGCCGAGATCCTGCATGACGCCCAGCGCCACAGTGGATTTTCCGCAGCCGGATTCGCCCACGAGGCCCAGCGCCTCGCCCGGCATGATCTTGGCTGAGAAGTCCATCACCGCAGGGATTTCCCGCAGGCGGGTGAAGAACGAGATCGAGAGGCGATCAATTTCGAGGATCGGAGTTTCGTCGGTCATCGTTTAATCCCTCAGGCTTTCTTCACGCAGGCCATCCGCGAGGAGGTTAAGACCCAGAACGAGGCTCAAAAGCGCCAAGGCCGGAGGCAGGGCAGGGTGCGGGTAAATCGAGAGGAGCTTGCGCCCTTCGTTGATGGTCGATCCCCAGTCGGGGCTCTCCGGCGGCAGGCCGAGGCCAAAGAAGCCAAGGGTGCCGAGAAGGATCGTGGTGTAGCCAATCCGCAGGCAGAAATCGACGATCAGCGGCCCGCGCGCGTTGGGCAGGATTTCCCACAGCATGATGTACCATGGGCCTTCGCCACGCGTTTGGGCGGCCGCCACATAGTCGCGGGTCGAAAGATCGAGCGTCAGGCCCCGCACGATACGGAACACCGTGGGCGAGTTGACGAAGACCACCGAGACAAACACGACGAGGATGCCGGGCGGGATGTTAAAGAGGTCAAGCGTGCCTGGCAGGAAGTTCATCACTGTGCCGGGCTGCGAGATGAGCGAGAGATAGGCCCAAGCCATCGCGCCGATCACGACCGCCAGAATGACATTGCGCTTTGTGGGATCGGTCCGGAAACGCGCGTTGAGGAACACCAGCGCAAAGAGCACAGGGAAGACGAACAGAACCGCCGCCATGTAGGAGGGGATGCCGGTCATCACGATCTCGGGTGTCACCAGAAGATAGAAAAGCAGGATCACCGGGAAGGCGAGGATCAGGTTGGCCAGGAACGACAGGCCCGTATCCAGCTTGCCCCCATAATATCCCGCCGGAACGCCAAGTGTTATCCCAACCATGAAAGCGAACATGGTGGCCAAGGGGGCGATTTTCACAACCTCCCACGATCCCAGAACCATCCGGCTAAACACATCGCGGGCGAGGTTGTCACCACCCAGTAGGTAGTGGGCTCCAACTGCAAAGTCGGTCGCATTAGGGACGGCTGTTCCCGGAAGTTTGTTCTTCAGGCCCGAAACCTGCGAGAGCGGATCGTGGGTCGCGATCATCCCGCCGAGGGACGAGAAGAACGCCGTGTAGACCCAGAACATGACAATGCCGAAGCCGATCATACCGACGGTCGAATCGAAGAGTTTGCCATAAAGTCCAAGGCGGCGTTTGTAACGGATCGAAACAGCATAGGTCGCGATCAGCGCGATCCAGACCGGTGTAAGCTGTTTCGAAATCGCTCCGATAATTCCAGCCTTGCCATAGGGCGCGACCACACCACCCACGAGATAGCCGAGCACAATCACGACCAAGGTCCAGAGCAGATATTGCGGTGCCCGTTCGATCAGGCCGATCACCCCGCCGCGGCGGGAAAGGCGTCCGTCGGGCAGGGTCTGAGCACGGTAGGGCTCGACGAGGAACGACGACAGGATTTGCAGAATGATGGCGATGGCAAAGAGTATGGCCACCCCCGCCAGTGGGAGGTTGAGGAAGGTTCCGAGTGAACCGGTCCAGGTTAGGTTTTCCATGGCGTTCTCCTCACGATATCCGGATGCGGGGGTTGAGGAAGACGTAGCCAATGTCGGAAATCAGCTGCGTGGTCAGCACGACAAAAACCGAGACCACCGAAACACCCAAAAGCATCTCGATGTCGTTGTTGCCCGCCGCCTGCACGAGGGTCCAGCCGAAGCCCTTGAAGTTGAACAGGGTCTCGACGATCACCACACCGTTCAGAAGCCACGGGAATTGCAGCATGATCACGGTGAACGGTGCGATCAGCGCGTTCCGGAGTGCATGTTTTAAAACGATGTTGTGGAAGCTCACGCCTTTAAGGCGGGCCGTGCGGATATACTGCGCGGTCATGACCTCTGTCATCGAGGCGCGCGTCATGCGGGCGATATAGCCCATGCCGTAAAGCGCCACCGTCAGGACCGGCAGGGTGAAATTCAGGAAGGTCATATCGTCCATTGCGCTGGCGGCTGAGCCGTTGAACCATTTGAGGCCCACGGCTGAAGACGCGAAGACCGTGATGAAGAGAACACCCGAGACGTATTCCGGCGTCGCGGTTGTGACGATGGAAGCAGTCGACAGGGTCCGGTCGAGCCGTGATCCTTCGCGCATCCCGGCGAGGACGCCGATGATCAGCGACGACGGCACCATAACCAGCATCACCATGCCCATCAGCTTGGCGGTCTGGCTCAGGCGAACCATGACGATCTTGGACACTTCTTCCTTGAAGACAGTCGAAAAGCCCCAGTCGCCCTGCAGGATGCCGCAGAAACCGGGGGCATCTTCCGTGGCGACACCCGGGCGTAGACACCTTCCACGAACTTCGCCATCGGTACCTTCGATGAGATACCCGGGAAGCACCCCAAGCCATTCGCCATATTTTATATAATCGGGCCGGTCATAGCCCCGGTTTGAGAGCCAGGTCTGAACCTGCTCATCTGACATACGGGCATTGCCCTGAGTCTTGGCGAGTTTTTCGAGATTTGGTTCGAGGTTCGTCAGATAAAACACAACGAATGTCAAACAAAGCGCCGTGAGGATCATCACCCCGATCCGGCGCAGGACAAAAAGGCCCATGTAGCTTCCCTTGTCGATCGCAGTTCTAGCCGTGCCCCGTAGGACGCAGCCAATCTTGCCTTACGTCCGGCAGGGCCGGAGCGCCCCCGCCGCGAAGGACGGGGGCGACACGCGGTTAACTTAGGCTGAGAAACCCAGCTTGTAGGCGTGGATTTCGAAGCCGGGGTGCATCTCGGCACCCACAACACCCGGACGATAGTGCCGGTAAAGCTTGCGCCAGAACGGCTGGATGATGACCGCATCGTTGCGGAACAGGGTTTCCAGCTCGGCCATCACCTCACGGCGGGCATCGGCGTCGGCCAGCGACATCGCCTTGGCCAGAAGGCGGTCAAACTCGGGGTTCGAGTATGCCGCTTCGTTCCAAGCCTCGCCAGAACGATAGGCCAGCGCCAGAACCTGAACGCCAAGGGGGCGGTGGTTCCATTCGGTGGCCGAGAAGGGGAACTTGTCCCAATCGTTCCAGAAGGTCGAACCGGGCATGATCGTCCGCTTGATGTTGGCGCCTGCATCACGGATCTGGGCTGCAACAGCGTCGCCCGAGTTCCGGTTGAAGTCGTCATCAAGGGTGATCAGCTCGAACTCGTAGTCGCCCATGCCGGCTTCTTCGAGAAGCGCCTTGGTGCCCGAGGGGTCAAACTTCGGACGGCCAATATCGGCGTACTCCGGGTGAACCGGGGCGACATGGTGGTTGTCGGCCTCGGTGCCGCGGCCCGAATAGCCGAGCTCAAGAACCACAGCGTTATTGACTGCTTGGCTGAGCGCCTGACGCACACGAACATCGGCGTAGGGTGCGATGCCATCGACTTCGGTCTTCTGGTTGAAGCGGAAGACAAGGGTCGCGCCGGTGGTCACATCCGACTGTTCCCAGCCAATCGCGGTGGCGATGTCGAGGAATTCGCCGACGTTCTCATAGAGCATGTCGACTTCATCGGATTCGATTGCTGCCATCCAGGCCGCCGGGTCGGTGCCGTAGTCGATGAACTCGATGCGGTCGAGATAGGCGCCGCCGATCCCTTCAGCGGTATGGCCCCACCAGTTGTGGCCTTCTGCGCGAACGAAGACGGCCTTCACGCCAACCTCAAGAGATTCGAGCTTGTAGGGGCCGGTGCCGAGCGACTGGGCAACCATGTTCTCGGGATCGTGGCTGGGGTGAACCACAGCCGCCGGATAGTCGGCCATGCCAACCATGACAGTGATGTCGGAGGCGGGCAGGTTCAGCTGAACGGTCATGTCGTCGAGCTTGACGATAGCGCCTTCGCGGGCCTTGCCGGTTTCGGCATCGACGAGCGAGGACATACGGCCGGCCATCGAGTTGCCTTCGACAGCTTTGTCACACCAGTAGTTGAGGATCCAAACCACGTTGTCGGCGTTGAATACATCGCCGTTGTTCCAGGTCACGCCGGGGCGAACATGGAGCGTGTATTGGGTCGCGTCTTCGTTGGCTTCCCAGCTCTCAAGCAGGATGCCGCGCATCGAGCCATCGGCATTGATCTCGACCAGATACTCGAGCCAGCAGCGGGCCACGTTGCCAAGGTACGACCAGTCGAATGTACGCGGATCTTTCATCGCCACGACGTTCTGCTGGATGCGCATGGTGCCGCCCTGAACAGCGGTCGCGGCAGCGGCAGGAGCCTTGAGGCCAAGCAGGCCGTAGGCAGCGGTCGCGGTAACGCCGAGAGCGGTCGCGCGGGTCATGAACTCGCGGCGGCTCAGCTTACCGGCGCGCTCTTCCTCGGCATACATCAGTGCAGCCGGGTGAAGCGCAGAGTCAAAATGAGTCATTCTTATCTCCCTGAATTTATCTTTATGATGGTGGCAAGCTTGGCGCGCTGCGTCCTCCCTGCGTGCCGGGCCTCCGATCACCAACCATCGTCGGCCTTTTTGACGATGGGTCAATAGTTGGTTTCGGCATTAGATAGGCAATTTGCGACCTAGCCTACTTGCAGCGACGGCAAAGCAGGCGGGATTACGCGGTAGCTGAAGGGCAGTTCAGAGCCGCTGAACAACAAGGCCCGCGCGGCGGAATCCGGTCGGGGTCTGGCCTGTCGCTTGCTGGAAGCTGCGCGTGAAATATGCGGCCGAGGTAAAACCCAATGACTGGGCGATTTCCTGCACTGGCGTGCGTGTCTCGCGCAGGAGGACGCGCGCCTCGTAGAGCACACGGTCGTTGAGAAGACGCAGCGCGGAGCGACCACTGGTCGACCGGCAACAGCGCGTCAGGTGGGTCGGCGTCACACCGAGATCGGCGGCATAATCGGCGATCCCCTTGTGCTTGCGAAAATCGCGTTCGACGAGGTCGGAATAGGCGGCAACCAGTCGGGCCGAAGCTGTGCGGCTGCGGTCGGTCGCAGGATCGGCGGGGTGGCTGGCAACCTGACGCTCGAAGAAGACCGACAAAAGGCCGACGTGGTGTTGCGCGGCGCGGGCTTGGCCGGATTTGTCGGATTTGATCTCGCGCTCGAGCGCGTCGAAAATGCCGGCGAGTTCTTTCTGGGCAGTCACGTCGCGCAGGCGCAGGTGGACCGGCTCGTCGGGCCAATCCTCGGCCATCGACGCGGGAATGGTCAGCATTTGGGCAAAGACGGTTGGCCCGACCTCAAAGCCATACATCGTCCGGGCGGGGATGAAGATGACGTTATTCGGCCCATAGCCCGAGGTGAGCCCCGCCACGGTTATCCGGCCCTGACCCTTCGCAACATACAGAAGACGAGGGGCGCTATGGCTCCGCATCGCCTCGGTGCGCCAACGGCCGTTCGCCGGATTCTGGGCCAAAGCGGTGAGAACAACGCGGTTCGCGGGGTCGGGAAGTGTATCTATCATGGCGGGCTCGGAGGGGTGAGTGTTCGAATTCTGCAAGAATGCAGGGTTTCTGGCGCCCAACAATGACAAAAATATGAAGTTTAGACAGATTCCTGTGGGTGAACCTGTGGATAACTACGGTATAGCGCGCCAGCCTTTCATCCGCGCCCGAAACCAAGTCCTTTGCCGCTTGGCATACTGTCTTGACGCGATGATCGCAGCCTCCCGCGCCTCTTCAAGTGACATCTCGCCCTTGAGATGTGCGATGAGTTCCGGGGCACCTATGGCCTTGGATGACAGGAGAGCCGGATCCCAGTGCGGCAGCATCGCGCGCGCCTCGTCGAGCGCGCCCATCGCCAGCATCTGATCGAACCGGCGAGAGATCCGGTCGTTGAGCCAATCTGTCCCGACCTGCATGACAAGTGGAACCGTTTCGCCCAGATGCAGAAGCGGGGCGGGGGTCTCGGCCTGCCAATCGGCAATGCCTCGGCCGGTGGCGCGCAACACTTCCCAAGCCCGCTGCACGCGGGCGCGGTTGTTGAGATCGAGGCCAGCGCGGGTCCGGTCATCAAGGTCTGTGATCAGGTCTGGCAGGGGGATCAGGTTGGCCTCAGCCCTGACATCTGGTGGTGTCGCCGGAATCTCGGCGAGACCTTCCGTCAGCGCCCGAAAATAAAGACCTGTGCCCCCGACGATGATCGGCCGCTCCGGCCCGCGAAGGAGCCCTTCCACATCGCGCAGCCAGTGCCCGACGGAATAGGCCGCATCAAAGGGGACATGGCCATAGAGCGCGTGAGCCGCGATGGAAAGTTCGTCGGGGCTCGGCCGTGCCGTCAGAATGCGCCAGCCGTCAAACACCTGAAGCGCATCGGCGTTGATGATCAGACCACCCCGTTCTGCCGCGATCGCCAGCGCCAGTGCGGATTTGCCCGAGGCGGTCGGCCCGGCGATCAGCACAGGTTTGTCGTCGGGGATATCCTTGAGATCGATCACAGGCAGAACTTCATTTGGGGGCTATTCGCTTCTGCTGCATTTTCCGGAGCGCTTGGCATTGAACACCACGCCCTTTTCCGACATTTTGCCGGGCAACGAAAGACTCCCAATCAATAAACAAAGAGCGAGGCCCGCCCATGAGCGACAGTGAACAGACGACCTTCAAGCGGGTGATGCTCAAGATTTCGGGCGAGGCCCTCATGGGCGATCAGGGATTTGGCCTACATCCGCCCACAGTCGAGCGCATCGCGCAGGAGGTAAAGTCGGTTCACGATCTCGGGGTCGAGATTTGCATGGTGATCGGCGGAGGCAACATTTTCCGCGGGCTGCAAGGCTCGGCTCAGGGGATGGAGCGGACCACCGCAGACTATATGGGTATGCTGGCCACGGTAATGAACGCGCTCGCGATGCAATCCGCTCTGGAGGCCATTGGCGTCTTCACGCGCGTGATTTCCGCAATTCCGATGGATCAGGTGTGCGAACCCTATATCCGCCGCCGCGCCGTGCGGCACCTCGAGAAGAAACGGGTTTGCATCTTTGCCGCAGGAACCGGCAATCCCTATTTCACAACTGACACCGCCGCCGCGCTGCGGGCCACCGAAATGTCGTGCGAAGCGATCTTCATGGGCAAGCAGGTTGATGGCATTTACGACAGCGACCCCAAGAAAAATCCCGATGCCAAACGGTTTGACCGGATCAGCTATGACGAGGTGTTGGCCAAGAATCTCAAGGTGATGGACGCCTCCGCAATCGCGCTTTGCCGCGACAACAAGATGCCGCTCATCGTGTTCTCGCTGGATGAGCCGGGTGGGTTCCGGGGCATCATGGCGGGCGAAGGCACCTATACAACCGTGCACGGATAACGGTATAGCAACGCAACTTTCGGAAGACCGGGACGACCAAGATGGCAGACGAATTCGAACTCGACACAGATGATCTCCAGCGCCGAATGGATGGCGCGATCCAGGCGCTTCGGACCGAATTTGCCTCGCTTCGCACCGGCCGTGCTTCGGGCTCGATGCTTGAGCCGATCATGGTCGACGCCTACGGCCAAATGACCCCGATCAACCAGCTTGGGACGATCAACGTGCCCGAGCCGCGCATGGTCACCATCAATGTCTGGGACAAGGTCATGGTCGGCAAGGTTGAGAAGGCGATCCGCGAGTCGGGGCTTGGCATCAACCCGCAGCTCAACGGCACGATCATCATGCTGCCGATCCCTGAGTTGAACGAAGAGCGCCGCCGCGAGCTGACCAAGGTCGCTGGCAACTATGCCGAACACGCCCGCGTTGCCATCCGCAATCTGCGCCGCGACGGGATGGATCAGGTCAAGAAAGCCAAGGCCGATGGCCTGTCGGAAGACGACCAGAAATTCTGGGAAGGCGAGGTTCAGGAACTGACCGACAAATACATCAAGATCGTCGATCAGACCCTCGAGACCAAGCAGGCCGAGATCATGCAGGTCTGACCTGCACAATTTGGAGGCCAGATGGCCGAGACAACCGAGGCGAAAGGCCCCCGCCACGTTGCCGTCATCATGGACGGAAACGGCCGGTGGGCACAGATGCGGGGGCGACCGCGCCTTTTCGGCCATCACGCGGGCGCCCGCCGGGTGCGCGAGATTGTCGAGGCCTGTCCGGCATTGGGTGTCAAATACCTGACGGTCTTTGCCTTCTCGACCGAGAACTGGAAACGCACCCAGACCGAAGTCGCCGGTCTGATGAAGCTTTTCCGCCGCTACATCGAGAAGGAACAGCGGGCGCTTGTCGAGGCGGGTGTGCGCGTGCGGTTTATCGGGGATCGGGTCAAGCTTGAGGACAAGCTTGTCGCGCTTATGGACGAGCTAGAGCTTCTGACCGCGCATAACGATCTCATCCATCTGACCATCGCCATCAACTACGGGGGCCGCGACGAAGTCACCCGCGCGGCCAAGCGCATGGCCTTCGAGGTTCAGGCGGGGCGGCTCAGGCCCGAGGACGTCGATGCCGAAACGCTTGCAAGATTTCTCGACACGCATGTTTTGCCCGACCCCGACCTTGTGATCCGCACGTCTGGAGAAGCGCGCATTTCGAATTTCCTCCTCTGGCAGTCGGCCTATTCCGAATACGAGTTTGTCGATACGCTCTGGCCGGATTTCACGGCCGAGGAATTTGGCAAAATCGTCGGCCACTATGCGACCCGCGACAGGCGGTTCGGCGCGGTAAGGGTCTGACGTGGCGTCGGCTGGCAAATGGGGCGATCTGGCTCCACGGGTCCTTTCCGCAATCTGTATGATTGTGATCGGCGGGCTGGCGCTTTGGATGGGCGGCTTCTGGTTTGCTTTTCTGGCCATTCTCGTCAGCGGTGGAATGATCTGGGAACTAGCGAGGATGCTCGGGGCTCCGCGCCCTGAGATCATGGGGAT
>JBFEXG010000310.1:0-2867 GCA_041546005.1 Paracoccaceae bacterium | reverse complement strand
TTGAGGTGCCGCGTCTGCAACACCTGCCCCTTGGCCAGAACCAAGCCCGCCGCTTGCGCCACTTCGCGCAGCGCCTCGAGCTTTTCAGGGCTCGGCTCTTCGTGGACGCGGAAGAGTAGCGGCGTGCGCTTCTGGATCAGCGTCTCGGCGGCGGCCACGTTGGCGAGGATCATGAACTCCTCGATCAGCCGGTGCGCCTCGAGCCGCTCCTTGAAGGCCACGCTCGTGACATGGCCCTCTTCATCGATCTCGATCCGGCGCTCGGGCAGGTCGAGGTCGAGCGGCTGGCGCGCCTCGCGGGCGCGGGCGAGAAGGCGGTAGGCCTCGTAGAGTGGCTTGAGGATCGGCTCGACGAGGGCTTCGGTCTTTTCATCCGGCGCCCCGTCCACGGCGTTTTGCACCTGCTGATAGTTCAGCGAAGCGACCGATTGCATCAGGCCGCGGGTGAAGCGGTGGTCGATCTTGTGCCCCTGCGCGTCGATCCGCATCCGCACGGCAAGGCAGGCGCGGGGGACATTCTCGTGCAGTGAGCAGAGGTCGCCCGAGAGGCGATCCGGCAGCATCGGCACCACACGGTCGGGGAAATAGGTCGAGTTGCCGCGCTTGCGGGCCTCGCGATCCAGCTCGGAATTGGGGCGGACATAGTGGGCCACATCGGCGATGGCGACCCAGATCACCCAGCCGCCTGGGTTTTTCGGATCATCGTCGGCATGGGCATAGCAGGCATCGTCGCGATCGCGGGCATCGACGGGGTCGATGGTGAGAAGCGGCAGCTCGCGCAAGTCTTCACGGTTTTTAAGCCCCGCGGGCTTGCAGGCGTCGGCCTCGGCAACCACAGCGTCTGGGAACTGGTCGGGAATGCCGTGCTGATGAATGGCGATGAGGCTGACCGCGCGCGGCGCGGTTGGATCGCCCAGCCGCGCAACGATGCGGGCCTTGGGCAGGCCGAGGCGGCCCTTGGGGCCAGACTGTTCGGCCTCAACAAGCTCGCCGTCTTTCGCCTCGCCCTCGGCCCCCACAGGAACCACCCATTGCCGGTCGGCCCCCTTGTCGATCGGCACGATCCGTCCGCCTTCCGAACCCTTGCGGAAGATGCCGACGATCCGCTGCGGGTTGGTGCCGATCTGGCGGATCACCCGCGCGGCATAGTCGTGCTCTTGGCCCTTCACCAACTCGAGCCGCGCCAGAACGCGGTCGCCCTCGCCCAGAGCGGGGTCGGTGGGTTTCAGCACCATCAGGATCTTCGGCGCCGCGCCCTTGCCTTCCCATTCGACCGGATCGGCCCAGAGATCGCCCTCGGCATCCGGCGCACGAACCCGCAGCACACCAACGGGCGGCAATTCATCGGCGTCGCGATAGGACGTCTTGCGCTTGCGTAAGAGCCCCTCGTCCTCCATCTCGCGCAGGAGCGCCTTGAGGTCGATCCTAGCCGCCCCCTTGATCCCGAAGGCCCGCGCGATATCGCGCTTGGCGGTCAGGGTCGGGTTGGCTGAAATCCAGTCGAGGACTTCCTGTTTGGAGGGTATGCGTGTCATGCGCCCGCCCTAGCACGAGCGCGGCACGGCGTCATGCGCGAAACGCGATCAGGCGAAGTAGCCCTCGAGAATCCGCCGGTAGATCGCCTTGAGCTGGCCGATCTGTTCGACTGACACGCGCTCGTCAACCGCGTGCATCGTCTTGCCGACAAGGCCAAACTCGACCACCGGACAGTGATCTTTGACGAAGCGCGCGTCCGAGGTGCCACCCGAGGTCGACATCTCGGGGGTGCGGCCAGTCTCGGCAGTCACGGCCTTGGCGATGAGCGTCGAAAGCTCGCCCGGGGGCGTGAGAAAGCTCTCGCCCGAAATCTTGACCTTGAGCGCCACGCGCACGCCGAACTCCTCGGCCACGCGGTCGGCTTCGGCCTGCAAACGCTCCGTCACCGAGGCGCCGCTGTGCAGATCGTTGAAACGGATGTTGACGGTGCCGCGGCAGGTGTTGGGGATCACGTTGGTCGCGGGGTTGCCGGTGTCGATGGTCACAACGGCCACGGTCGAGGCGTCGAAATGGTCCGAGCCTTCATCGAGCGGCGTGCTCGATATCCGGTCCATCAGCCGCGCCATGGCGGCGACCGGGTTCTTGGCCCGATGGGGATAGGCGGCATGGCCCTGAACGCCGGTCACGGTGAAATGGGCGTTGAGCGAGCCGCGGCGGCCGATCTTCATCATCTCGCCCATCTCGTTCGGGCAGGTCGGTTCGCCCACGAGGCAGGCGGTCATGGCCTCGCCATTGGCCTTCATCCAGTCGAGCAGCGCGGTCGTGCCGTCCACCGCATCGCCCTCTTCGTCGCCAGTGATCGTCAGGATGATCGCCCCATCGGGGGGCGTCTCGCGGACGAAATCAATGGCGGCGGCAGCGAAAGCGGCAACGCCCGATTTCATGTCGGTCGCGCCTCGGCCATAGAGCCAGCCGTCCTTGATCTCGGCCCCGAAAGGATCGACGGTCCAATCCTCGCGGGTGCCGATCGGCACCACATCGGTATGGCCGTTGAAGCCGAAGCTGCGGTTGGCCCCCTGCCGGCCCCAGCGGGCGAAAAGGTTGCTGACACCGCCGCGATCGACCCGCGTGCAGGCGAAACCGGCCTCCGAGAGCACCCGCTCCAGAAGCACCAGCGCCCCACCCTCCTCGGGCGTCACCGAGGGGCAGCGGATGAGATCGACGGTAAGGGCGACCGGATCGACGGGGTTGGGCATCGGGGTTCTCCTTTGCCTGATGGCTAGCGGCTCGGGGGCGATCATGCAATTGCCCCCGTGCCCGACTGTGTCGGCTCGGCGACACCGAACCGCACCACCGCGCCTTCGGGGATTCGCAAGGCCAAGCCTTTGCGC
>JBFEXG010000336.1:0-2502 GCA_041546005.1 Paracoccaceae bacterium | reverse complement strand
CGGAAGGCACCTATTATCCGCTCGTCCACTGCGGCACATCCTTTGGCAACTACAAGGAAATCCGCACCTTCCTCATGCACTCGGCCGAGCTGCGCGAAGAGGTGAAGGCCATCCTTGGCAAGCTCGGGCGCCTTGTCGACGACAAGCTCCTGATCCCCGAAGAGATCGTCCACTATTCCGAGTGGCTGCACGTCATGCGCCACCGCATCAAGGATCGCCAGACGGTGGATGTCTCCAACATCCGTTCGACCGTTCACCCCGCCTGCCACGTCTACAAGATGGTGCCGGAGGATGTGATCTATGATGACACCGTTCTCAACGGCGACCGCGTGGCCGTGACCACCGGGCTGTTGCAGACTCTCGGCACGCAGGTGATCGACTATTCGACCTGGTACGATTGCTGCGGCTTCGGCTTCCGCCACATCATCGGCGAGCGCGAGTTCACCCGCTCTTTCGCCATCGACCGCAAGATCAAGGTCGCCGTGGAAGAGGCCCGTTCGGACGTGATGATCGGCCACGACACCGGCTGTATCACCACGCTCGACAAGAACCAGTGGATCGGCAAGGCGGTCGACAAGGTCTATGCGCTTCCCGTCATGGCCGATTGCCAGTTCGCCGCGCTGACCATGGGCGCACATCCCTACAAGCTGGCGCAGTTGCATTGGCACGCCTCGCCCTTCGAAACCCTTCTTGAGAAGATGGGCATCGACTGGGAGAAGGCGAAGGCCGAGTTCGAAGGCTACCTCGACGAGGTCAAGGCCGGCCGCATCGAAACCCTTTACGACCCCAAGCGGGCCATCACCTCGGGTCCCGGCTACGTTCGGCCCAAAGCGATCGCAGGAGCATAGTAGTGACGAAACCCGTTCTTATCGTCGGCGGCGGACCCGCCGGGCTCTCGGCAGCACACGCCCTCGCCTCGGCCGGCCAGAAGGTTGTTCTGGTCGAAAAGGAAGACAGGCTCGGCGGCGCGCCCATCCTTGATGGCTATGCCAAGCTCGTCCCCTCGCACGAATGGGCCAAAGACGCCATCGGCGCCATGGTCGACCGCGTGCAGGGCCGCGAGGGTGTCGATGTGCGCCTGAACGCGCAGGTGCAGAGCTTCGAGGGCGAACCCGGTGCCTTCACCGCGACACTGAAGGACGGAACCAAGATTGAGGCGGGATCGACCATCCTGACCACCGGCTTCACCCACTTTGACAGCGTGAACAAGCCCGAGTGGGGCTTTGGCACCTATCCCGATGTTGTGACCACCGTTCAGGTCGAACAGATGATCTCGTCGGGCAAGGGTATCCGCTGCCCCTCTGACGGCCGCGTGCCGGATCGCGTGGCGATCCTGCTCTGCGTCGGCTCGCGCGACCGCCAGATCGGCCGCGAGTGGTGCTCGAAGATCTGCTGCACAGTCTCGGCCAATATCGCGATGGAAATTCGCGAGCTGTCGCCCAAGACCAACGTCTATATCTACTACATGGATATCCGGACCTTCGGTCTCTACGAGGGCGACTATTACTGGGCGAGCCAGGAAGAGCATAAGGTCAAATACATCAAGGCCCGTATCGCCGAGGTCACCTCGGACGGCAAACGCCTTCTGGTGAAAGGCGAGGACACGCTCATCAAGCGCCCCGTCTCGATCCCCTTCGACATGGTCGTGCACGCCATCGGCATGGATCCCAATGTCGACAACATGACCATCTCGTCGGTCTTTGGCATCGATCTCAACAAGTATGGCTACATCGCCAAGCAATCGACCTATGCGCATCTGGCCGAGACCAACCGCCCCGGCGTGTTCGTCGCGGGCGCGGCCACCGGCCCAGAGACGATCGACGACTCGATCGCCCAAGGTCAGGCCGCGGCGATGGCTGCGCTCAACTTCAAACCTGCTGGAAAGGTTGCGGCTGAGTAATGTTCGGTTTCGCCCGCCAGGCCGAAAAGTCTGCCCCGGTGCCCTCGGCGCCGGTGCTGGACTTGTCTGGCCACCGCTTGCGGCGGGCGTTCGAGAACATGGTGCAGTCGGCCGAGCCCACGGGCGGCGTCGAGCGCTATATCACCGCGCTGATGCTGAAGGCCTCGCTCTTTGAGGAACTCCTCGGCAAGGGCCATATCGACAAGCTGACGAAAGAGGAATTCCTCGACCTCGCCGCTTTCGTGACCCCGGTGCGCCGCCGCATCGGCCAGTGGCTGGCCGACAACGATTTCTCGATCATGCGCCAGCGCTTGATCGAGCTTCTTACCGGCTGGTCCGACACGGCATCCGCCGACGAGCGGATCGCTGGTTTCGTGGCCTCCTTTCCGGCCGATAAGGCGCATCGCTGGGTGCGCGATCTGGCGGCCGAAGTCCTGCATTTCACCGCGCCTGACCGTTATCCGCTGATGTGCCGCTGGGTCTGGGACGCGAAGGTGAAAACCGGCGTTCTGCGCGAGATTTGGCACGCCGAGGATGTCGATGCCGCGCAGATCAACGCGGATGACGACTACCTGATGCATGCGACCCTTTCGGAAGAGCTT
>JBFEXG010000082.1:0-9423 GCA_041546005.1 Paracoccaceae bacterium | reverse complement strand
GGCTTGTCGCGCGAGAGGATCGGCCATGAGGTCATGAAGCTTCTCGCGGCCCCCGATCCGGCACCGGCGGTGGCCTCGATGGCGGCGAGCGGGGTTTTGATGCGGGTCTTGCCGGGGGCAAACCCCGCAACCCTCGCGCCGCTCGTGCACCTTGAAGGGGTTGCGGGGGAGGCACCCGACCCGATCCTGCGCCTTGCCGCGCTGGGCGGGCACGAGGGCGGGCGGCCCTTGCGCCTGTCGAAACCGCAGATGCGGACGCTGGAAATCCTGACCCGTTCGCTTGACGAGGGCAAAGCAGCCGCCGAGCTTGGCTATCGACTTGGCCGCGAAATGGCGCGGAAGGCGCTTATTTTGCGTGGCGCTCTGATGGGGATAGCTCCGGCCGATGCCGATTTTGCGGCCATCGAAACCGGCGCGAAAGCCAAATGCCCCGTCAGCGCCAAGGATTTCCTGCCCGCGCTCGAAGGCGCCGCGCTGGGCCGCGCATTGGCCGAGGCCGAGGCGCGCTGGATCGGCTCGGGCTTTACTCTCACACGAGAAAAACTTCTGTCCTGATCAGGGCCGTTCCTGTTTCCCTCGGCCCCAAAGCGGTTTATATCGCCCGGACTAGGAACAGAGGCATTCATGTTTCGCTTTTTCGAGGGCCTCGTCGACCCTTACGTCCCGTACGAGGAAACCGACACACCGCCGCAGCGGCTCTGGCCGTTTTTGCGCCAGTATACCCAGCCTTTCAAAAAGGTTTTCTGGGCGGCTGGAGTCATGTCGATCCTTGGTGCTGTCGTCGAGATCTGGCTCTTGTCCTACATGGGCCGGCTCGTCGATATGCTGACGGACACAGGGGCCAAAGAGGTTTGGAATGCCCACGGGTTTGAGCTTTTGCTCGTGGCTCTGTTCATCCTGATGGCGCGGCCGATCATCTATGGCACGCAGGTTGCCCTTCTGAACAACACCATCATCCCGAATTTCGGGACGATTGTGCGCTGGTGGGCGCACCGGCACGTTCTGCGCCAATCGGTCGGCTGGTTTGAAAACGATTTCGCCGGGCGGATCGCCAACCGGATCATGCAGACGCCCCCGGCAGCTGGTGACGTGGCGTTTCAGGTGTTCGATGCGGTTACCTTTTCCATCGCCTACTTGGGCGGCGCGATGTTCATCCTTGGCGATTCCGATCCGCGGCTGGTTGTGCCTATGGCGATCTGGTTCATCCTCTACGCGTTCCTCGTCCGCTGGACGGTGAAGCGGATCGGGCCTGCCTCGACCGCCTCGTCCGATGCCCGCTCGGCTGTGACAGGGCGGGTGGTCGACAGCTACACCAATATCCACTCGGTCAAGATGTTTGCCCATCACGACCGCGAGGTGGACTATGCCTTCGAGGCTATCGAAGAGGCGCGCCGCACCTTCAAGCGCGAGATGCGCTATTACACGATGATGGACCTCTCGCTCGTCTCGCTAAACGGGTTCCTGATCGTATCGGTCGTGGGCTGGGCGATCTGGCTCTGGAGCGCGGGCGTCGCTTCCATCGGCGTTGTCGCGGTGGCCACGGCGCTGACCCTGCGGCTCAACGGCATGTCGAGCTGGATCATGTTTGCGATCTCCAACCTGTTCCGCAACCTTGGCGTCATCGTTGAGGGTATGGGGACGATTGCCCAGCCGGTGACGCTGACCGACAAGCCCGGAGCGACCGATTTGAAGGCCGGCCCCGGTAAGATCGAGATGGTCAACCTGAGCCACCACTACGGCAAGAAACAGGGCGGCCTAGACAAGATCAACCTGACGATCAAACCCGGCGAAAAGGTTGGGCTTGTTGGTCGATCAGGGGCGGGCAAGACGACGCTCGTAAAGCTTCTTCTGCGATTCTACGACGCCGAAGGCGGCCAGATTCTGATCGACGGTCAGGACATCGCGGATGTAACCCAAGATAGCCTGCGTCTCAGGATCGGTATGGTTCAACAGGACAGCGCGCTTTTGCATCGGTCGGTCCGCGACAACATCCTCTATGGCAAGCCCAACGCGACCGAGGAAGAAATGATCGCCGCCGCCAAGAAGGCCGAGGCCCATGAATTCGTCCAGCGGCTTGAGGATTCCAAAGGCAACAAGGGCTATGACGCGCAGGTGGGCGAGCGTGGGGTCAAGCTTTCAGGCGGCCAGCGGCAGCGCGTGGCCTTGGCGCGGGTGATCCTCAAGGACGCGCCGATCCTCCTGCTCGATGAAGCGACCAGCGCCCTTGATTCCGAAGTCGAAGCCGCGATCCAGTCAACGCTATATGGCATGATGGAGGGCAAGACCGTGATCGCCATCGCGCATCGCCTTTCAACCATCGCGCAGATGGACCGGATTGTCGTTATGGATCAGGGTCGAGTGATCGAGGATGGCTCGCACGACGAGCTTCTCGAAAAGAACGGAATCTATGCGCGGCTGTGGAAGCGTCAGTCGGGCGGCTTCTTGGCAGACGATCTGGAAGAAGAGGCCGCAGAATGAGCGTGCAGGAAATTGCCAAAGGTCCGCGCTGGATGCAGTGGATGTCGAAGCTGTTGCCGGCATTCGACGAAGTCCGCATGAGCCCGCCGCCGGAAACGCTGGCCCGCTTTATGGTCTGGGCCTTGTCCGGAACATGGTGGGTCTTGCTCCTTGCCGGGATCGTTTCGGCGGCAGCTGGCACAGCCGAGGTGATCGCTGCCTTTCTATTGGGGCAGGTGATCGATACGGCGATCGCCCATGGCACGGTGGGGCTGTTCGAGGCGAACGGCTGGTTTTTCGCAGCCATCGCCGGGTTCATGGTCTTGGTCCGACCGTTCCTCTTCGGGATGTCGGCGGCGTTTCAGTCTGTCGTTCTCAACCCCAACCTCAACGTCCTGATCCTTTCGCGCCTGCACCGCTGGACGCTTGGGCAGGATGTGACCTTCTTTGACAACGATTTCGCAGGCCGCATTGCGCAAAAGCAGATGCAGGCCGCGCGGGCGCTGACCGAGGCCACGGTCGAGACAATCAACACGATCGTTTTCGCGCTCTCATCGATCATTTCGACCGGCCTCTTGGTCCTAGCGATCAACTGGCGGGTGGGGGCCGTTCTCGGCGTTTGGCTTGTCGGCTATCTCTTGTTCATCAGCTACTACCTGCCGCGCATTCGCGCCAAGGCCGAAAGCCGCGCCGCTGCGCGGGCGCGGGTGACGGGGCAGGTGGTCGATACAATTACCAATATCAAGACGGTCAAGCTTTTCGCTCACGCGGATCACGAAGATCAGGCCGCCATCGGCGCGATGGACCGCTACCGCGACCGGACGCTGGCTTTTGGCTTTGTCTCGACGAGCTTTCGGTTTGAGCTGATGGTCATCGCGGGCATCCTGCCGCTCATCTTGGTCGGCACGACGCTTTGGCTTTGGTCTCTGGGAATAACGACGCCGGGCGAAATCGCGACGACCGGCGCTGTCAGCCTGCGGATTGCGCAAATGTCGGGCTGGGTCAGCTTCACGCTCATGGGTATCTACGCCAACATCGGCGAGGTCGAAGACGGGATGCGGACACTGATGCCGCGCTATCGGCTGACCAATGCCGAAAACGCCATCGACCTGCCGCCGTCGCGCGAGATCCGGTTCGAAAAGGTGAGCTTTGCCTATGGGCGCGAGAACGGTGGCGTGGACGGGATCAACCTGACAATCCACCCGGGCGAAAAGATCGGGATCGTCGGCGCCTCGGGCGCGGGCAAGTCAACGCTCGTGGCGCTTCTCTTGCGGCTTTACGACACCGAAAGCGGACAGGTTAAGGTTGGCGGCCACGATGTGCGCGCGGTCACGCAGGAAAGCCTGCGCCGCAATATCGGGATGGTCACGCAGGAGACCGCGATGTTCAACCGGACCGCGCGAGACAATATCCGCTATGGCAGGCCTGATGCGGATGAAGACGCTGTGGTCAGCGCCGCCAAGCGCGCCGAGGCGCATGACTTTATTCTGGGCCTCGTCGATCACAAGGGGCGGCAAGGCTATGACGCTTTCCTCGGCGAGCGAGGCGTCAAGCTCTCGGGCGGCCAGCGTCAGCGGATCGCACTCGCTCGCGCGATGATCAAGGACGCGCCGATCCTCGTTTTGGACGAAGCCACAAGTGCGCTCGATTCCGAGGTCGAGGCGGCGATTCAAGCGGCGCTGGAAGAGGCGATGAAGGGCAAGACTGTCCTTGCCATCGCGCACCGGCTCTCGACGATCGCGCGGATGGACAGGATCATCGTCCTTGATGGCGGCAAGATCGCCGAAGAGGGCTCGCACGACGAGCTCCTCGCCAAAGACGGGCTTTATGCACGCTATTGGAATCGCCAGTCGGGCGGTTTCCTCGGCGTGCCGGATGATGTTTCCGAGGCGTCATGACACGGGTTGAACACCTGACCCATCAAGGCATGGGCCGCACCACTGAGGGCAAATTCGTCCCCCGAGTCCTGCCGGGAGAGGAGATCGAACTCCTCGAGGACGGTTCTGCCCGTATTGTAACACCCTCGCCGGATCGGGTCGCGCCGCCCTGCCGCCATTACAAAAGCTGCGGCGGCTGCGCGATGCAGCACGCGAGCGATGGGTTTGTGGCCAAGTGGAAGGTCGAGACCGTCGCGCGCGCACTCGCGGCCCAAGGGATCGAAGCCCCGGCTCTCGGGATAGAAACCTCGCCGCCCGCCTCGCGCCGCCGCGCCAAGCTTTCCGGTCGTCGGACCAAAAAAGGCACACTGGTCGGCTTTCATGGCCGCGCCTCGGATGTTGTGGTCGAGGTGCCTGACTGTCGGCTCCTCTCGCCTGCTCTTTTGGCGACCCTGCCGGCGCTTCACGACCTCACCGCTCTGGCCGCTTCACGCAAGGGCGAGGTTGGGCTGACTGTGACCGATAGCCTATCTGGCCCAGACATACAGATCGAGACCGACAAAGAGCTGACTGCCGAGTTGCGGATCGAACTGGCGGCATTGGCGCAGAAACACAGGATCGCCCGCCTTGTCTGGCAGGACGAACAGGTTGTGATGATCGAGCCGCCCACACAGCGGTTTGGCAAGGCAGCGGTCGTGCCCCCTGCCGGAGCATTCCTGCAAGCGACCGCCGAAGGCGAGGCCGCGCTTCTGGCGGCCGTCAAGCGAGCGATCGGTGGCGCGTCGCGGGTTGCCGATCTCTTTTCGGGATGTGGGACTTTCGCCCTTCCGCTGGCCGAAACCGCCGAGGTCCATGCGGTTGAGGGCGAAAAGACGATGGTCGCGGCGCTCGACCGTGGCTGGCGCGAAGCGCAGGGTCTGAAGCGCGTGACAAGCGAGGCACGCGACCTGTTCCGCAGGCCGCTATTGCGCGACGAATTGACAAAGTTCGACGCAATCGTGATCGACCCTCCCCGCGCAGGTGCCGAGGCGCAGGTGGCCGAGATCGCGGCATCGACAGTGCCGCTTGTGGCGATGGTATCCTGCAATCCAGTGACTTTTGCGCGCGATGCGAAGGCCTTGATCGCTGCAGGCTTCAGGATCGAATCGCTGGTCGTCGTCGACCAGTTCCGCTGGAGCAGCCACATCGAGGTTGCCGCCAAACTGGTGCGCTAGCGCCCCGCGAAACTGTTACTGGCCTCACCCGCGAATCTGCTATATTCGGCGCCAAAGAGCGCGCAAAGCGCATGAGTAGGCAGGATGCGGACTTTCATATTAGGACTTCTCGCGGCGGTGACGCTGGCGGTAGGCGCCCTTTCGGCTGCGCCTCGTCTTCCTGTGTATTCGGGCCCCGAGATTACGGCGATTGTCGTCCACAAGGCGGCAAGGCGGATGTATCTCGTTGCTGGGGACGAGGTGATCCGCGCCTATGATATCGATCTTGGCTTCGCGCCCGAGGGCGACAAGCTGTTCGAAGGCGACGGCAAGACGCCCGAGGGCGCCTATCGGATCAATTTCAAGAACCCAAACAGCAACTACTATCTATCTTTGGGAATCTCATATCCCAGCAACCGGGATCGCTCCGAGGCTGCGGCGCTGGGCAAGTCTCCGGGCGGGGATATCTTTATCCACGGAACTCCGACCGGAAAGCTGCGCGCCAAAGATTGGACCTATGGCTGCATTGCCGTGACCAACAAGGAAGTCGAAGAGATCTTTGCGATGGTCGAGACCGGCACGCCGATCTTTATTCACCCCTAGCGGCCGGTGACCAAGGTCCACCAGATCTTGCCGGCAGGCTCCTGATACCAGGCAAAGCCGATGACCGAGATGGCGGGATCAAGGATGACAGAACGGGTATCTTCCTGACGCATCCACGCCGCGAGGGTTTCAAGCTCGGTTTCATACGTCTCCGAGATATTCTCTCCCATCACGCGGCCCGGGAAGCCTACTCGTCTGCCTCGGTCGAGCGGTGACGAACCGTCTGACCCAAAGTGCCATGGCCTGTTTTGGATCGCCATGTCGCGAGAGTGGGTCGCTGCGGCGGCATTGAGCTGCGCGCTATACGAGACGGGCTGAACTCCAGCAGCCTTGCGAACCGCATTCATCCCGTCGAGGAAGTGAAACATCACCGCGTCATGGCCGCCTTCGGGGATGCGATATATTTGCGGCAACGGCAGGCCATCGGGCCCAATCTTGGCGCGGGTGGTCGGTGCACAGGCGGCAACCGTGGCTGAGAGAAGGCCCAAGAGTGCTGCGCGGCGGTTCATGATGAGTCCCTCAAAGTTTCCGGGGTTCAATATCTTGTCCTCGAGTGCACATCAAACCCGGAAACGGTGGTCTCACGTCGGTTTGAATTGCGCCGTGATCAAGTTCTCAATTATGAGGCGACATCACAGGAATCTGGCCAGAACCGGAGCAGTAGAGATGTCGAACCCGATCAAAAGCCGCCTTGGGCGCCGCGCCTTTGTGGCGGGCCTTGCCGCGACAGCCGCGAGCGGGGCCATCGCTCAATCCGAAGGCTCGACCGAGATCGAGCGCGAGATTTCGCAGACTCTGACCCACAACATTTCGAGCTTCCGTTCGCTCGACTGGCAGCCCTACTTCAGCAATCTCCGCAACGGGGCCATTCTCGTGGATATCACGTCGCGCACGCTACACTATTGGTCGGCGGATGAGACGATCTACAAGCTCTATCCAACCAGCGTTCCGTTGACAGATGATTTGACCCGCAAGGGCCGCACCGAGGTCGTTCAGAAGGTCGAGAATCCAACGTGGAGGCCGACACCTTCGATGCGCGAGCGGAATCCGGAATGGCCGGCAGTGATCCCTGGCGGCGATCCCACGAACCCGCTTGGGCCGCTTGCCCTCTATCTTTCGTGGCAATATTACCGGATTCACGGGACCCACGACACCCGCAAGATCGGCAGACGCTCGTCGAATGGATGTGTCGGCCTGTACAACGAACACATCACAGAACTGTTTTCGTTGGCGAAGGTTGGCACGCAAGTGTTGCTTATTTGACGAATTTTTGCTGATGTGGGGGTGTTTGCTGAACTAGGGGCTTGGCAAATCGCTAATTCTTCTGCTTAGAGATAAGCACGAGGTAGTCTTGGGTGCCCGCTGCCATCCTCTTTCAAAAAAGGTGGTGGGCGAAAACTGGAGAAATCTAATGAAGAAAATCGTAGTCGTCGCCGTTGCTCTCGTGGCCGTCGCGTCGGCCGCCTTCGCTGGTGGCATGGCCGAGCCGATCATGGAAATGAGCCCGGTCGTGATCGAAGAAGCCGCCGCCGGTTCGTCGGGCGCTGGCATGCTGATCCCGCTGATCCTGATCGCTCTCATCGCATTCGCGATGATGGGCTAATAGGATACAAGGAATTTTGGGAAGGCGGCAGAGCAATCTGCCGCCTTTCTTCTTTCTCAGGCCCAGCCTTGCAGGTTGGACTGGATGATGCCGCTGAGCGCCGCGATATGCGGCTCATCGGCATTCAGGCAGGGAACGTAGGTAAAGTTCTCGCCGCCCGCGTGCTCAAAGCTTTCGCGAATCTCTTCCTGAATCTCTTCAAGCGTCTCGATGCAGTCGGCCGAAAAGGCCGGCGCGATCACGGCGATGTTCTTGACGCCCTTCTGTGCCTGCCGAGCCACCTCTTCGACCGTATAGGGCTTGAGCCATTCTTCGGGGCCGAATTTCGACTGGAAGGTCGTCATCAGCTTGTCGTCTGACCAGCCGAGCCGCTCTTTGAGTAGGCGCGTCGTCTTTTGGCACTGGCAATGATAGGGATCGCCCTCTTGCAAGTAACGCTCCGGCACGCCGTGGTAGGAGCAAACCAGAAGATCGGGCTTCACCTCGGCAGAAGCATAGGCCCGCTCTACCGATCCGGCGAGCGCGTCGATATAGGCCGCATCCTCGAAATAGGGTGGGACGATCCGGACCGAGGGCTGCCACTTTTCTTTCATCAGCGCACGGAAGAACTGATCGTTGGCTGTGGCCCAGGTCGCGCCAGCGTAGTGCGGATAGAGCGGGAAGAAGAGGATCCTGTCGCAGCCGGCATCAACCATCTCGCGCACCTTCGATTCGGTCGACGGATTTCCGTAACGCATGCAGAAATCGACGAGAACCTGATCGCCATAGACGGCTTGAAGCGACCGGCGGATCGCATCGGTCTGATCACGGGTGATCGTAAGAAGCGGGCTTTCGTTCTTCTCGGTGTTCCAGATCAAGCGGTAAGCCGCGCCGGATTTCTGCGGGCGACGCGACAGGATGATTCCCTGAAGGATCGGCTGCCATTTCCACGAAGGATAATCGACAACGCGCTTGTCGGAGAGAAACTCGCTCAGATAGCGCCGCATCGGCCAGTAGTCGGTCGAATCAGGCGTACCGAGGTTGGCAATCAGAACGCCGACCTTTGCAGGGCGGATCTTGGGGTGATCTTTCGGGGCATGGGCCGGGCAAACCGCGGGCGCGCCTTCGACGGCAGGAAACTTGGCGTTGGTCATCGAGATGTGCCTCTCATGGTCATCGGATCAGTGTGACATAGGGGAAAACGCGGAAGGATCAAACGGGATCGTCCGGCAGGGGTGTTTCTGTCGCGCCGAGGGCATCGGCGAGCCGCTGCGCCGCGCTGCCGGGGCGAAGCGGCTTCTGCTGGCTCTCGTCGGGGGCCCAGCCGGTCAGAAGAATGATTTCGAAGGTCGCGGCGACGCGGCCATCCTCATGCGGGAAAGCGGCAGTATAGATCCGCGCGGCTTCCTCCATGACCGCCCGCCCGGTCGGTCTGCGGAGGCGGCTGGCCAGCGCGTTGGTCTCACCCATTGCGCGCAGATCGCGCATCAGGTGCCATGGCGTCTCGTAGGATACGGTCAGTGTCATGCTGTCGGCCACGGGAAGCGCAAAGCCCGCCCGCTGAAGAACGGCGCCGAGATCTCGGATCTCGGCCATCGGCGCGACTCTGGGCGAAAGGCCGCCGCTGACGCGCGCCTCGGCCTCAGCGAGTGCGGCGCGAAGTTCGTGCAAGGTCTGCCCGCCGAAAAGGGCCGCGATCATCAGGCCGTCG
>JBFEXG010000187.1:0-4925 GCA_041546005.1 Paracoccaceae bacterium | reverse complement strand
TCATCATCTCGCTGTCGGGATAGGGTATGAGCTTCAAGGGGCAGCCTCCGGTTTATCCTTTTATATCGCGCCAGCGACGGCCGTCGCGATGCATCAGCATCATGGCATCCTCGGGCCCCGTAGAGCCAGACTCATAATGCTTGGGAACGTCATTGCGCCGCACCCAGCCATCGATGATCGGATCGGTCCAGGCCCAGGCCGCCTCAACCTCGTCGCCGCGCATGAAGAGGGTCTGGTTGCCGCGGATCACGTCCATGATCAGCCGCTCATAGGCATCGGGGACTTCCTCTGCTTCCGGCCCAAGCGCCTCGGCAAAGCTCATGTCGAGCGGCACGTCGATAAGGCGCATTCCCCCCGGCCCCGGTTCCTTGATCGTCACTTGAAGGTCCATACCTTCGTTGGGCTGAAGCCGGATGGAAAGGATGTTGCGGTGGCGCGCCACGTCGCCTTCAAAGATCGAATGGCCCAGATCCTGAAACACAACGGCAATCTCGGAGCTGCGGGCCTTCATCCGCTTGCCGGTGCGCAGGTAGAACGGAACGCCCGCCCACCGCCAATTGGCGATGTGGCACTTCATGGCGACAAAGCTTTCGGTGTGGGATTTGCTGTTCTCGACGTCCGAGCGATAGCTCTCGCCCTTGGGACCGGCGTCATACTGGCCGCGCACGATATGGTGCGGGTCGACCGGCTGAAGTGCGCGGATCACCTTGAGCTTTTCATCACGGACCGCATCGGCATCGAACATGCTCGGCGGCTCCATGGCGATGAGGCACAAAAGCTGCATCAGGTGGTTTTGCACCATATCGCGCATGGCACCCGAGGTGTCGTAATAGGCGCCGCGCCCCTCGACCCCGACCGTTTCAGCCACGGTAATCTGGATGTGATCGATGTAGTGGTTGTTCCACAACGGCTCGAACAGCACGTTGCCGAAGCGGACCGCCATCAGGTTTTGCACCGTCTCTTTTCCGAGATAGTGGTCGATCCGGTAGATTTGCTTTTCGTCGAAATGCAGCGCGAGGGTGGCGTTCAACGCCTGCGCCGACGCGAGATCGCGGCCGAATGGTTTCTCCACAACGACCCGGCTCTCGGCGTTGGTGATCCCGTGTTTGTGCAGCCGCTCGGCCAAATCCCCAAAGAGGGCCGGCGCGACCGAAAAATAGAAGGCGCGAACAACCCCATCGCGCATGAGCGCGGCAAGATCATCCCACCCCGCTTGGCCCTTCGCGTCGATCGCCACATAGTGCAAGCGCTCAAGAAACCGGGTGATCGCGGCCGTATCCTTGGCCTCCCGCCCGCCAAATTCGGCGATAGACTCGGCCACCAGGGCCCTGAACCCGGCATCGTCAAGCTCGCTCCGCGCAGCGCCAATGATCCGAGACGCCTCGGGCATTTGTCCGCCGAGGAAACGGCGAAACAGGCCGGGCAGGATCTTGCGCCGGGCCAGATCGCCGGTGCCGCCGAAAATAACGAGGTCGAAATCATCGACCGGGATGACACGCGAAACCATTCTTCTCTCCGCCGCCACTGGCATTTGCATTCGCTTGCGTCAGATTTCGTTAGCGCTAACGCCGCATTTGCACGCCTTTTAGCGGGATGCTTTGCCCGAGTCTAGCATCAAGGAGCGAGAAAGGAATACACCGCGCGTCAGGCGTCGAGTTCGGCATCCCAGTAGAGATAATCGACCCAGCTTTCGTGCAGGTGATTGGGCGGAAACTTGCGCCCGTAGTTGCGCAACTCCTCAGAAGACGGTTGGCGCGGTGGGCGCCGCAACGTCAGGCCGGATCGGTGCAAGCTTTTGGAGCCTTTTGCCAGATTGCACGGGGCGCAAGCGGCGACCACGTTTTCCCAACTGGTCACGCCACCACTGGCGCGTGGGACAACGTGATCGAAGGTCAGATCACCTCTCGAGCCACAATACTGGCAGCAGAACTCGTCCCTCAGAAAAAGATTAAAGCGCGTGAAGGCCACGCGCTTTTGAGGTTTCACATAGTCTTTCAGGACAACGACCGAGGGTATCCTGATCACCGTCGAGGGGCTTCTGACCACCTCGTCATATTCGGCGACGATATCGACCCTATCGAGCCACGCCGCCTTGATCGCCTCCTGCCAAGGCCAGAGCGATAGCGGATAATATGACAGGGGTCGGAAATCCGCGTTCAGCACCAGTGCGGGGTGCGACCGAAGCGATGCGGGATCTCTGACAAATTCGGTCCTGAAATCGGCGCCATCCATGGTGACTCGTTCCTCGCCCTGCCTGCCTCACTGGCACCAGAGCGGGAGCCCCGCTCCTGCCATGCGCCCACTATATCTGGCGTTTGCCTACTGGCAAGCCCTACATCATCTCGTGGTTCGCGGGGCCAAGGTCGCGCGGCAAAGTAGCGGCGGCGTGACGAAACTCAGGCGTATCCCAACCGTTCGCGCATGAAAGCAAGCGCCACCGAAAGCCCGTCGGGCGCGATGCCGTGGCCGGTGCCGCGCATGACATGGGCATAGATTTCTTCCCACCCTGCCGCCTGCAAGCCCTCGGCTGCCTGCGCCATGGACTGTATCGGCACGACCTGATCGTCATCGCCATGCACGAACAAGACCGGCGGGCGGCAGACCACTTCGTCGACCAAGAGTTCGGGCTGAATGAGCCGCCCCGAAAACGCGCAGATGCCAGCGACCGCATCCTCGCGGCGCGGCAGGACGTGCAGGGCCATCATCGTGCCTTGCGAGAAGCCAAAGACCATCACCTGCTCGGGCAACAAGTCCTCGTCGACCATCACCCCGTCGAGAAACGCGTTGAGGTCTTCGGCGGCGCGATAGAGGCCCGCCTCGCTTTCTTCTTCGCTCGAACTGTCGATCCACGGGATCGGAAACCACTGAAAGCCAAAGGGCGAACCGGCACAGTTTTCAGGCGCGTCGGGCGCGATGAAAAGCGTATCCGGCAAGTGCTCGGCCAGCGGATCGGCGAGGCCGATCAGGTCGGCCCCGTTGGCGCCGTAGCCGTGCAGGAAGATCACCGCCGAGCGCAACTCGCCCGAAAGAGGCTCGCGCCGTTCCGCCGTCAGTGCTCGTGTCATCGGATGCCTTCCCGTTGTTTGATCTGCCTGTAGTAGGCCCAGAGAAGCCGCGCCGCAACTGCCCGCCACGGCGACCAGTCTTCGGCCATGGCGCGAAGCTGCGCGGGGGTCGGGCGTTCGGGCAAATCGAAGAGAACCCGCGCCGATTCCTGCAGCGCCAGATCGCCTGCGGCGAATACATCGGCACGGCCAAGCGCGAACATGGCATAAATCTCGGCGGTCCAGACACCGATCCCTTTTACCGCCGTCAACGCGGCAACCACCTCTTCGTCGGGACGGTTGCGCAGTCCCGGATAGTCGATCCCTGCTCGTGCCAATCCTTGGGCATAGGCGATCTTGGGGCGGGAAAGGCCCGCTGCGCGCAGGGCCTCCGCCTCGGCCGCGGCGACAGCGCTTTCGGCTGTCAGCCCTGCGTCGTCCAGTCGTTTCCAGATCGCCGCCGCGGAGGCAGTGCTGACTTGCTGGCCGACGATGGCTGACAAGAGTGCGCCAAATCCGTCTGCGGTCCGGCGCAGTGGCAATGGCCCGCACTGCGCCAGTGCGACTGCAAACCGAGGCTCGCGTGCGGCCAGCCAATCCGCTCCTTCGGCTACGCAGTCCAACGTTTCAATGATCCGTCCCACCGTCACAGGCGGCGAATCCAATGCAGCGCCTCTTCGACCGTCGCCACTCTTTCGGCCTTCGGCATGGGCGGGCGCGCAATCATCACAACATCGATCCCAAGTGCGCGGGCAGCATCAAGCTTGCCCCGCCCGGGTCCGCCGGAATTCTTCGTCACGATGACATCGACGCCAAGCTCTTCGAACAGCCCTATTTCGTCTTCAACGTGAACAGAGGGGCGCCCGATCACGAACTCTCCCCCCTCGAAGGGAAACGGCTCGCGCGGCGGATCAATCACCCTGCAAATCACGCGGCGGCCTTCAAGCCCCGCGAACTCGCCCAGTGTCTGGCGGCCCGTAGCCAAGAAGACGCATGCCCCTAGCGGGACAGCTTCAATGGCATCATCAATGGAGGCCGCATGAACCCAGTCATCGCCCTCCTCCTCGATCCAAGGCGGACGCAACACATGGAGATAGGGCATCCCCCGCGCGGTACAGATGGCGGCGGTCCGGCTGGTGATGCGGGCGGCAAACGGGTGGGTTGCGTCGACCACAGCGCGGATCTTTCGGTCATCGAGAAAGGCTTCAAAACCGTCAGAGCCGCCGAATCCACCGACCCGCATCGGCAAGTCCAGAGGCGCAGGGTCTTCGGTGACCCCGGCAATCGAGGCGTGGCCGTCGATCCTTTCGTCGGCCATCGCAGTGGCAATATGACGGCCCTCGGTCGTGCCGGCGAGCAGAAGAACGGTCATTCCCCTGCCCTCGCCAGAATGGCGCCAGCGCGGTCGATGACGACCACATCGACCGCTGTCTTTGGCAACTGCCGGGCGATCCGTGCCTGCACATCAGCAGCCACGGCTTCGGCCATCGCCGGGCAAATCTGGTGGGCTTCAAGTGCGGTATTCGCGGCGGCCAGCCGTGGCTCGCCCATGCGCGCAGCTAAAGCGGCGAAATCCACCTGACTGCGCCCTGAATGCAGATCGACCGCGCCTTGCGCCGCCTTCGTCATCTTGCCAATGCCGCCGGCGATGGTGAGGCGCTCAACGGGGTGCTTGGCGAGATATTTCACAACGCCGCCAAGGAAATCACCCATATCTAGAAGCGCAGAGTCAGGCAGACCGTGGAGCGCTTTCACAACCTTCTCGCTGGTCGCTCCGGTCGATCCGGCCACATGGGTCAGCCCCGCCGCCCTTGCCACATCGATCCCCCGATGGATCGACGCGATCCAGGCCGCGCAAGAGAAGGGCCGCACGATGCCGGT
>JBFEXG010000042.1:0-12744 GCA_041546005.1 Paracoccaceae bacterium | reverse complement strand
TGCCGAGGCCCTCGATCGAGGCTTCCATCACATCGCCGCGCTGAACCGCGCCAACGCCCGAAGGCGTTCCCGACATGATGATGTCGCCGGCCTGCAGCTCGAAATACTCCGATAGATAGGCGATCATTTCCGGCACTTTCCAGATCATCTGGTTGAGATCGCCTTCCTGACGGACAGCGCCATTGACCTTCAACTCCACGCGCCCGCTTGGCAGATGGCCGACCTTCGATACGGGCTGAAGTGGGCCGACCGGACCCGAACGCTCGAAAGCCTTGCTGATCTCCCAAGGGCGGCCAGCCTTCTTGGCCTCGGCCTGCAGATCGCGGCGGGTCATGTCGAGCGAGACTGCATAGCCCCAGACGTGATCGAGCGCCGCATCAACGCTGATATTGGTTCCGCCCGACTTGAGAGCCACGACCATTTCGATCTCGTGGTGCACATCCGAGGTCTTCGGCGGATAGGGGAACTCGCCAGATGCATCGAGATTGTTGGGGTTCTTCTGAAAGAAGAAAGGCGACTCGCGATTGGGATCGTGACCCATCTCTACGGCGTGGGCGGCATAGTTGCGCCCGATGCAATACACCCGACGCACCGGAAAGGCGCCTCCGTCGGCGGTGGGAATGGTGGGAATCGCGGGCGCGGGAATCACGAGTTTGGTCATAGGTCACCTTTCTGGACGGGCGAATTGTCGGCGACGATATGTCAGAAAGGCAGCGAGATCAATCCGAACCAATATGCAAAAGATCGAAAAATGGATGACCAATTAGTGATTGATTGGCCGCCAAATGCCCATATACTGATCCAAACGGCAAACTTCCTGACCAAATTGGTTCACCAACATGAATGAACTTGCTCCCAATCAGAGGACAGAAAACGGGGATCCGGTCGATCTGCTGCGCCGCCTAATTTCAGAGGGGCGATACGGCAGCGAAGGCAGGCTTCCGCCAGAGCGGCATTTGACCGAAGAGTTGGGAGTCAGTCGGGGCACATTGCGCAAGGCGCTTGATGTGCTGGAGCGGGAAGGCTTGATCTGGCGTCATGTTGGCAAGGGCACCTTCGTCGCCGACAACGCCCAGCATCACTCCAGCAGTGATGCGGTGCGCCTCGGCCGACAGCTCACGCCCTACAGGATGATGCGCGCCCGGCTGGTCATTGAGCCGGCCATTGTGCGCGAGGCGGCTGTGAATGCCACGGGCGAGACACTCGCTCGCCTACGCCAGACGCAAGAGCGCTGCCGGGCGGCGACGACCTGGGCGATGTACGAGGTTGAAGATGACCTGTTCCATCGCATTCTCGCCGAGGCCAGTGACAATCTTCTGCTGTTGTCGCTCTTTGATCAGCTCAACGAAGTGCGGCGCGCGGTTGCTTGGGGGAACGTAGAGCGTCAAAGCACGCGCCCCCCCTTGGACCATCCGAGTTTCGAGCAGCACGAGGCCATCTTCGAGGCCGTCGCCGGGCGCAACCCGGAAGCTGCCTTTGAGGCGATGCGGGCGCATCTGCGTTCAGTGTCCGCACGCCTGTTTGGGGGTGTGTGAGTATCCAATGACGACCCGGAACAAGATGCATCAAGCACGGTCCGGCCAAAATGAAACGACGTAAACTTCTCAGGGAGGTAACCGATGAAGATACTGTTGAAGAAGCTAGCAGGCCTGACACTAGCCGGAGCCATGATGGCTTCCGCCGCGCAGGCCGACACCATCCGCATTGCCCTTGCGGAGACACCGTCCGATGAACTCGCCGCATTCTTTGTGGCGCTGGATCGGGCCAAAGCTCAGGGCCTCGACTATGAGTGGACCGCTTTCGCCGACGAAGAGCTTGCCATTCAGGCGGTTCTGAGCGGCCAGATGGATATCGGTTTCGGCACCCCGTATGCCGCCATGCAGCGCTCCAAAGCGCCGATCCGGATCATCTTCCAGCTTTCCAAACTGGTGTTCTTCCCGGTCACCACGATGGAATTCAACTCGCTGAAAGATCTCGACGGCAAGCCGATCCTGCTGCACTCGCGTGGTGGCGGAACCGACTCGATCGCCAACGTGATCGAAGAGCGTGAAGGCATCACCTTCGGCGAACGCTCCTACGTTCCGGGTTCGGCAAACCGCGTCGTGGCGCTTCTGGCCGGTCAGGCCAATGCGACGATCATCGACCTGTCGAACAAGAACAAGATCGTGGCCGAAGCCGGCGACCGCTTCCACGCGCTGCCGATGTTCGAGGTGAAGGCCAGCGACGAAGCTCTCTTCGCCAACCTCGACTGGATCAAGGAGAACGAGGACGATGTCGAGCTGTTCGTCAGAGCGCTCGCAAGCGTCTGGCAGGACATGGCTGCGGATCCCACGATCATCAGCCGCGAAACCGACCCGAACGGCCCGATCGGCCAGCTTCCGGCCGAAGTCTTGGCTGGGCTTGACGCCTTCTACACCGAAGCCGTAGCCGGCGGTCTCTATGACCCCAATGGTGGCGGGCGTGCAGCAGCAGAGGCCGACCTTGATTGGTATTCCCGTGCCGGTCAGATCGAGGGCGATATCTCGACCCTCAACACCGAAGACTTCTGGTACTTTGGTCCGCTTGATGCGGTGGCCAAGTAAGGCCTGAACAAGATGCCGCCCGCCTTGTGGTGGGCGGCATTTCTTTTCTGACCGACAGGCATGTGGACCACCCCATGAAAAACCGCTCTCTTATGCTCAAGCTGTTGTCTGCGGCCATCGTCTTCGGCGCTTGGGAAATCGCAGGCCGGGTTCCGATCAGCTACGCCTTTCCGACCTTTCTTGAATCCATGTCGGCGCTCTTGGCGATGACCCTCGATGGCTCCATCTTCTTGGCCTATGCCGAGACGTTGAAGCCTCTGGTTCTTGGCGTGGCGATCTCGGCCTTCATCGGGATTGGCCTCGGCCTTTGGATCGGGCTCAGCGCCAAGTTCGAATGGCTCTTCTCGCCGATCTTCATCGTCATGCAGGCGGCGCCGCTGGCCGCACTCATTCCGATCCTGGTCATGGTCTATGGGATCGGGATCGTCTCAAAGGTTTTCGTGGTCTGCATCATGGCGATGCCGGTCATCGTGCTGAATACCGCCGGTGCTGTGCGCAACACGCCCGCGTCGATCAAGGATATGGCCAGATCCTTCATGGCATCGGATCGCGATGTCTTGGTCAAAATCATCGTTCCTGCCGCCTCTCCCATCATCTTTTCAGGGCTTCGGCTTGGGGTTTCGGCGGGGTTCATCGGAGCCATCCTGTCGGAGTTGAAGATCACGCCCACCGGGGTTGGCGATATCATCTCCTTCAGTCGCTCGATCGCGGATTATCCCAGCATGTATGCGGCGATCTTCTCGATCATCCTTCTGGCGGTGATCTTTCTGAACCTATTGGAAAAACTGGAAAACTATCTCTTCGAGGGGAATAACCGTGGCTATGTCTCAGACTAAACCAACTACCGCGAAAGGCGCCGCGCCCGCTGCAGACATCGCCGTCTCTGTCCGCAATGTCTCGAAGAACTATGACGATGTGCAAGCCCTCAAGGATTTGTCGCTCGACTTCCCGCGCGGCGAGCTGACCTCGCTTTTGGGTCCGTCCGGCTGCGGCAAGACGACCTTGCTGAAAATCATCGCGGGCCTTCTGCCGCAAAGCGCTGGCCAGATCGAGGTTGACGGCAAGACCGTCACCGGCCCGGGCCCTGATCGCGCCTTCGTGTTTCAGGATTTTGCGCTGCTGCCTTGGGCGAATGTCCTGCGCAATGTGGCCTTCGGGCTCGAGTTGCGCGGCGTCGCCAAATCCGAGCGCGAGGCGATCGCCGAGAAATATATCCGCGAGGTCGGCCTCGCCGGTTTTGAAAAGAGCTTCCCGCACCAGCTTTCGGGCGGTATGCGGCAGCGCGTGGGCTTGGCGCGCGCGCTTTCGGTGGATGCGCAGGTTCTCCTGTTGGACGAGCCCTTCTCGGCGGTCGACGAACAGACACGGCGCAAGTTTCAGGAGGATCTCTTGGCCCTCGTTGCCAACGAGCAGAAGACCTTCATCTTTGTCACCCATTCGATCGAGGAAGCGGTCTATGTCTCTGACCAGATCGCGATCCTTCTGCCGCGTCCGAGCCGCGTGTCCGAGATCATCCGCCCCAGCAGCTTCCGCAACAAGGGCGTCGACAACATCCGCCGCGATCCCGAGTATCTGGATATCGTTGATCAGATCTGGGCGTCGCTGCGCAGCTATGTGGAGTAAGCGGCCATGATCCTGTTCGGACGCAGACTGCCCGCCATGTCGTCGCTGCTGATTTGGGCCGCTCTTTGGGAGATCATCGGGCAGCTCGACCTGACCTTCTTCGTTCCGCCGATCTCAGCCGTCTTTGCAACGCTGTTTCAGCTGATCCAGACGGCGGCGTTTCAAAACGCCCTGTCGACGACCGCCTACGCCTTTGTTCTGGGCGTCTTCTTTGCGATCATCATCGGAATTCCGGTCGGCATCCTGATGGGCAAGACGCGGATCCTTGACGAGCTTCTGCTGCCTTGGGTCAACATCTTCCTCAGCGCCCCGCTGACCGCGCTTGTTCCGGTTCTGATGGTGCTGTTCGGATTTGGAACCAAGACCATTGTTATCACAACCGCGCTGTTCGCCATCTGGATCATCATCCTCAACGCGCGGGCGGGCGTGATGCAGATCAACCGCTCGCTGGTCGAGATGGGGCGCAGTTTCGGCGCCTCGCCGCTCCAAGCCTTCTTCAAGATCTATTTCTGGGCGGCGCTCCCAGAGATTCTGGGCGGCGTCCGGATCGGCTTTATCCGCGCGGTCAAAGGGGTCATCATCGGCCAGCTGCTTGTCTCGATTGTGGGCTTCGGCGCCTTGTTCGAGCTCTATTCCAGCAACTTCCTGATGGAAGAATTCTGGGCAGTGCTGATCGTCCTCTTTACACTGGCCTTCTCGATCTCGGAGTTCTTGGGCTATCTGGAGAGGAAGTTTTCCTACTACGCGTCTTCGAGATGAGGCATTTCTCTCATCTCGGCTTGTCTCGGCGTTCACGAAGCAAATTGCGTCGAGGTGGTTGGGGCGGAGGGCTTGTCTGATCAACTTGCCTTGAGGCGGGGCAGGGCGAAGGATAGCGTCTTTCGATAACAAAGTACTCCCCATTTAAGTTCTGCAAAACTAACCCCGAGATTATCCGCCAAGCGGTGATGCTCTATGCTCGGTTTTCCACATTCGCTCAGGAATGCCTAGCATTTGCTCCCCGAGCGGGGCGTCGACGTTTGCCACGAAACAGTCCGGTTCTGGTGGAACCGGTTCGTCCCGATGTTCGCCTCCGAGATTCGCAAGCGTCGGGTCGAGGGGCTGGCTCGGCTAGGATCGCTTTAGCAGCTTTGACAGCCCTTCGCGCGTGTTGGAGCGACTGGCCTGTAGCCTTCCTTAAGAATCCGGAGCATTCCGCCCTGGATGTCCACGACCGGAAATTCGACCATTCCCGCGATCTGGCGCGCCGCGCGGGAGGACCTGTTTCCGGACCGGCAAATCAGGGCCAGGCGTTGGCCGTCCTTGAGATTGGGGGCGACTGCGCTCAGGAAGGATTCTGGAGAGTTGTAGGTCACCAACAGTGCGCCTTCGATCACGCCGGATTCCTTCCATTCTTCGGGAGAGCGGATGTCCACAACAAGCAAGTTGGGATCAGATGCGAGCTGCCGGCCGGACAAAGCCTCGAGCGTCAGGTTTGTCGCCTGGGCGGTGGTCGCATAGCGCCCAACCCCGACCGCGACTATCGCCGTCGTGGCGCCTGCGATGATGAATGCGCGCCGCTGCATCACAGGCTCTCCTGCAATGTGCGCCAGGCTTGCAAGCCGCCGCCGATGAATCTGGCGTTGGAATAGCCCATGTCTTGAAGGCTCGCGGCCGACAAAGCGCCGCGGTTGTTGGCGTTGCAGTAGCACAGGATGATGGTGTCGAGGTCAGGCAGCAGACCTTCGATGTTCATTTCCAGCTTGCCACGGCTGATATTGATGGAGCCCGGGATGTGGCTAGCGGCATGTTCGTCCGGATCGCGGATGTCGAGCGCCACAGCGCCGTTTGCCATCAGTTCGGAAACGAGGCTTGGCGAGACCTCTTCAACTCTGGCGCGGGCTCGATCTGCAAGGTTCTGAAATTTCGTCGTATACGCCATGAAAGGCTCCTTCGGGTGTCAAGCGAAGGCTTATATATGTAGAAAATGTAATGTGTAAAGGCTGCGCGGGAAATTGGCTATCCGGTCTGAGATCGGATCGAATTCGTCTGCCGCGACACACCGTACGGATTGGTGCTGAGATCACTCGACAGTGGACTGGCCTCAAAGAAGACCGGGGCCAGACTGGCTGGCCCCGGCTTTGCGATTATTTCTGGAGCTCGGTCCAGATCGCGGTGTGGATTTCCTGCACCGGCTTCGGACAGGCCGGGGCAAACTTGCCCGCAGCGGCAAGCTCCGACGGCGGGTTGATTTCCGGCGCGGTCTTCATGTCTTCCGGCATATAGGCGTCCGAGCCCATGACACCGTTCGAATAGCGCGCGAAGGCCGAGATCATCGCCGCGTTTTCCGGATCCATGATGAAGTTCTGGAAGAGCTTGGCATTCTCGACGTTCTTGGCGTCGGCCAAGACACCCACCGAGTCCATCCACAGCGGATAGCCTTCGACCGGATAGCCATAGACCACGTCCGGGTTGGCCAGGCGCGCGCGGAAGTTGGAGCCGTTCCAGTTGACCGAAGCCACCCATTCGCCCGACGAAAGCTTGTCGGTCGTGCCGTAGTCCATCGACAGCCAGTGCTGCTTGGCGTTCATCAGAACGTCGCGGGCCTTCTTGAGGATTTCCATATCGTCAGTACAGCCATCGGTGCCGCCGACATAGTAGACCGCAAGCGCCATGATATCGGCCATCTCGGGCACCACGTTGACCTTGCCCTGAAGCTCAGCGGGTGGATCAAGGAAGATCGCCGAGGTGTTCACATCGCCACTATAGACGGAGGTGTTGACGCCCATGCCGGTCGAGCCCCACTGCCACGGAACAGTGTAGTGACGGCCCGGATCCCAATCAACGTTGACCCAGTTCGGATCCATGTTTTTGAAGTTCTCCATCTGGTCGGGGCGCGTCTCCATCAGGAGCCCCTTCTCGATGAAGACCGGCACATAGGAGTGGGTCGGAACCACGATGTCGAAGCCATGGCCGCCAGCCTCGATCTTGGTCAGGGCGGTGGTGTTGGAATCGTAGTCGGTGATAGTGACTTTCACGTCATAGGTAGTTTCGAACTTCTCAATGAGCTCAGGGCTGGTGTAGTTGCCCCAGTTGAAAATGTTCAGCTCACCCGCAGCGAAGGCGGCCGTTCCCATTAGGGACGCCATCGCGGTGAGGACGAGTGTCTTTTTCATCTTTATCTCCTCCTTGGTTGGTTAAATTGCGCGGGTTAGTCCCGCTTTCGGCTTAGTAAAAAGAAGGCGGTCAGCAGAATAACCGTGAGCACCAAGAGCGCGGTCGAGATCGCGTTGACCTCGGGCGTGGCGGCACGGCGGAGCTGGCCGAGCATATAGGTGGGCAGGGTGTCCTGCCCGGCGGACTTGACGAATTCGGTGATGATCACGTCATCGAGCGAGATCACAAAGGCGAGCATTGCTCCCGCCGCGATCCCCGGCGCAAGAAGCGGCAGGGTGATACGGCGGAAGGTGGTGAAGGGGCGGGCGTAGAGGTCACCGGCTGCGGTTTCCAATGTCAGATCCATCCCTTCAAGCCGCGCGCGGATCGGCAGATAGGCGAAGGGAATACAGAAGGCCGAGTGCGCGGCGATCAGGTAGCCGAGGCCGGTGTAGCCGGTGGCAACCTTGATCGAGGCGAAGAAGATCAGAAGCGCCACGGCGGTGACGATCTCGGGCACCATGATTGGCTGGTTGATCAGGAGATAGATAAAGTTCCAGCCCTTGTATTTGCCTCTGCGCGTGGTGCCGAGCGCCGCCATGGTCGCGAGCGTGGTGGCGATGGCCGATGCGAGTGTGGCTATGAAGACCGAGCGAAGCGTGGCTTCCTGCACTTGGGTGTTCTCCCAAGCGATGGCGTACCATTTGGTCGAGAAGCCGCCCCATGCTGCGACCGAAGTCCCGGCGTTGAAGGAATAGCCCACCAGCGTCGCGATCGGGGCATAGAGGATCACGAAGGTCGCAATCGCCATGAAGGTGAAGCCGGGGATCGTGGTGATCGAAAAGGTCTTTGTGCGCTTGTTAGCCATCTTTGTTCTCCGAGGCCGAGGCCCGCACATAGAAGATCAGGGCAATCCCAACGATCAGGAGAAGGATTAGCGCCAGCGCCGAGCCAAGCGGCCAGTTGCGGCCAGCGCCGAACTGCAACTCGATGAAATTGCCGATCATCATCTTCTTGCCGCCGCCAAGGACACGCGGGGTCACATAGGCGCCGAGCGAGGGGACGAAGACGAGGATGGAGCCCGCGACGATACCGGGCCGGATGATTGGCAGGATCACGCGCCGTAAGACGGTCAGGCGGCCAGCGTAGAGATCGTATCCCGCTTCGATCAGGCGGAAATCGAACCGGTCGATGGCGGCGAAAAGCGGCAGCACCATGAGCGGCAGATAGACATAGGTCATGCCGATCAGAACGGCGGTGTCGGTATAAAGGATCTGCAAGGGCTCGGGGATGATATGCAGGCCGGTCAGGATCTTGTTGAGGATGCCCTCGACCCGCAGCACCTCCATGATCGCGAAAGTCCGCACCAGAAGGTTGGTCCAGAAGGGAATCGTGATCAGGAAAAGCCAAAGCGCCCGCTGTTTGAGGGGGCGAGTGGCGATGAACCACGCGGTCGGCAGGCCGAAGGTGAAGGTCAGAAGCGTTGTCAGAAGCGACAAGCGCACCGAGCGCCAGAAGATTGTCAGGTGCGCATCGGCAAGGCTGACTGTGCCGTCAAAGATGTCTTTTTCGAAAAGAACCTGAAACCACGCCTTGAACGATAGATCCCAGATGACGCCCGAATATTCGCCTGCCGTCAGGAAGGCATAGATCACAATGATGATCAGGGGCCCTGAGGCGGCAAAGATCAGCAGCGTGAGGGCGGGCAGCGAAAGAAGCCAACCGTCACGCGCCTTTTTCTGCTCCGCTGTCCGGGCCATCTAGTGCTCCAGAACCTGAACGGCGTCTTCGGTGAAGGAGACCGAAACCGTGGCTCCTGGCGCAAGGCCGATCTCGCCGTTCGGCGGGCTTTGGAGGCGGGCCACAAGCTCGGAACCATCGCTCAAAGTCAGGTGAAGATGAGTGTCGGTGCCGAAATAGACGGTTTCCGCGACCGTGGCGGAGAGGCCGCCCTTGTCGCCGACCCGCACTTGCTCGGGGCGGATCGCCAGCGTGACGGCCGCGCCTTCGGCATGGGCTTCGACGCCGGAGGCGGCGATTGTGTCGCCTGTGGCGAGGCGGACCTTCTTGCCATCGATTGTGGCACTCAGGAAATTCGTCTCGCCGATGAAATCGGCCACGAAGCGGTCAACCGGACGGGTATAGATCTCGCGCGGGTTGCCCACCTGCAGGATACGCCCGTCGCGCATGACGGCGACACGGTCGGACATGGTGAGCGCTTCTTCCTGATCGTGGGTGACAAAGATGAAGGTAATGCCTGTCTCGAGCTGAAGCCGCTTCAACTCGTGCTGCATCTCCTTGCGGAGCTTGAGATCGAGTGCTGAGAGCGGCTCGTCGAGGAGAAGCACCTCCGGCTCTGGTGCCAAAGCACGGGCGAGAGCCACGCGCTGCTGCTGCCCCCCCGAGAGCTGCTGCGGCTTGCGGTCGGCCATGGCGGCCATCTTCACAAGCTCGAGCACTTCCTCGGTCTTGCGGGCGACCTCTTCCTTTGAGCGGCCGAGCATCTCAAGGCCGAAGGAAATATTCTGGCGGACGGTCAGGTGCGGAAAAAGCGCATAGCTTTGGAACACCGTGTTCACCGGCCGCTCGAAGGGCGGCTTGCCCGAAATGTCAGTGCCGTTGAGCAGGATTTCCCCCGCCGTGGGCGATTCAAAGCCTGCGATCAGACGCAGGAGCGTGGTCTTGCCACAGCCCGAAGGCCCGAGCAGGGTGAAGAACTCGCCCTTGCGGATTTGCACAGACACACTATCGAGCGCGACCACCGTCCCTGAGGTCGCGTCGTAGACCTTGCGCGCCGATCTGACGTCGACGCTTATGTTATTTGTCATCTAGTTCTCCCTCTAGACGCTCCCACGATAGGGGGCGCCCGCCATGCAAATCAAGGATTTGTTTGGCGAATTACCTATTCAAAAGTGCAGGATATGCGCAGTAGTGCATGGTCATATGCCCGCAGCGATCTGCCGGAAGCTCGCGACGTTGGCGGCCTTCATCGGATCACTGATCGGCAGGCTCTGGCTTGACTGTTTGGCGATAACGACCTCACGGGCCGGATCAATCCAGATCCATTGCCCATGGATCCCAAGGGCAAACATCTCGCCCTCGCCGGTCGTATACCAAAAGCTGCGATAGGCGCCTTTGGGAAAGAGGGCCGTCTGACCGCCCCTCTGCCAGACGGCATTGCTGCCACCGCTCCACATGTCAGCGATCCAGCTTTCGGGGATCACGCCGGCACCGTTCAGGCGCACCATCTCTCCTACCCGCGCCATGTCGCGGGAAGTAACGGAAATGCCCCCCGCCGCACGGGCCGCACCGATCCGGTCGATGGTCATTTCCGCATCCGTGTGTGCGCCCATCGGCGCCCAGAGATAGCGGCTCAGCAGGTCGTGGAACCGTGCGCCGCCCGCGCGTTCTAGGATGATGCCCATCAGGTCTGTGTCAGGCGAGCGATAGGCATAGTTGACGCCATGTTCGGCCGATCCCTTGCCGATGGTGCAGATGAAGGACAGAAGATCGCCCGAGGGCTCGCCGGGGGCTGATGGGTTCCAGCCGGTCGCGCGTCGATAGCGGTCGAAAGCGCCGGTTTTGTCGAGGTAGTCCTCGATGAAATCGACGCTGACCTGCATATCCAGAAGGTGCCGCAGCGTGGCATCGCCAAAGGCCGAGCCAGCAGCTTCCGGGATATACCGAATGATCGGGTCGTCCGGCGCAAGTGCCCCCTCGGCAATGAGCGCGCCAGCAAGAAGGCCGGTGAGAGATTTCGAGACCGAGAAGATGATATGTGGGCGGGTCGCATTGCGGTGCGGGGCGTGCCAGTCAAGGACAAACCGACCCGCTTTCATCACGACGAGCGAGTCGCTCTCGGTCTCGCCAAGCCAGCCTGCAAGCGTAGCGGCGCGCCCCTCAAGCCCCGTTGCCGGCAGCGATAACAGTGCCTCGGGCAAGGCGGGCGCAGTCTCTGTCTTCGGTGAAGACGCAATCGAGGTCGAGGGCACGATTTCGCGCACGTTTTGGAATGCCCATGTGGAATAGGGGCGGGTGCGCCAGTTCTCGAGCGTGACGTCGCGGCGGGTGAAAGCCGCGCTCATGCCTTGCCTCCGTCGGCTGTCCCAAGAACACTATAGAGATCGGGTCGCCGGTCGCGAAACACGGACCAGGTGGCGCGGTTTACGGCCAATTTTTCCCTGTCGAAGGTTGCGGTAAGTACGGCTTCGCCGTCGCGGCCAGCTTCGGCCACCAAGGCGCCATCCGGCCCGGCGATGAACGACGAGCCGTAGTAGCTCTGGACCTTGCCGCCGACTGTCTCGCTGCCAATCCGGTTGGCGGCGGCAACAGGCATCATGTTGGCGGCTGCGTGGCCCTGTTGGGTTCGCTGCCAGTGCCGCGAGCTGTCGAAATCCGGCTGGCCGGGTTCGGAGCCGATGGCAGTCGGGTAAAGGATCACCTCGGCCCCAAGAAGTGCCATTGCGCGTGCGGCTTCGGGGAACCACTGATCCCAGCAGATGCCCACGCCAACGCGCCCATGCGCCGTATTCCAGACCCGAAAGCCCGTGTCGCCGCTGCGGAAATAGTACTTCTCATTATAGCCCGGCCCATCAGGAATGTGCGACTTGCGGTAGATGCCAAGGAGCGATCCATCCGCATCGGCCATGGCGACCGTGTTGTAAAAGACTTGACCCGCCTTTTCGAAAAACGAGATTGGGATCGCCACACCAAGTTCGCCTGCAAGTGCCGATAGTGCCTTCACCGCCGGGTCATCTTCAAGGGTATAGGCGCGGGCGAAATGGGTGGCGTTCTGTTCTTGGCAGAAGTAGTGGCCCGAGAAGAGCTCTTGAACGAGGATGATTTTCGCGCCCTTGGCTGCGGCCGCGCGGATAAGGCGGGATGCGGTCGAGATATTCTCCTCGGCGCTGTCGCTACAAGCGAACTGCACAACTCCGATCTGAAGAGTTTTGTTTGTCATCATTTCCTCTCGGATTTTAGTGTTCATCGGACATGCGCACAGGGCGGTGCCGCCGCTTTTTCGTATGTCATCGATTTTCTGCGCAGGGAGCAAGCCTAGCCTTCTCGTCTGGAGGGTGGCATCCGTTTGTGGTTGCTGCCTTGAGGGACTTGTCGGACGAGCTTTGCTTGGCGTGGATTGAGCGCGGCGCCTCTTGGAAGAGGATCGGGCAAAATGGCTTGCGATTGAAGTTGAACGTTTTCAGGCGCAAAGTCCGCGAACTGGGGGTTCAGCAATAGGGCCCTACCCAATAGGCTTTCGTCACATCTTACTTGAGTTGATGTTCTTTGCCCCGAGAGGGCGTGTGGCCGATCTGGAATAGTCTGCTGCTGTCTCTTCGGGGCTATCCAGGCCTTGCATGAGCGGCGAGGGGGATTTTGCAACAAGCTTAATCACAGCGCGGGC
>JBFEXG010000285.1:0-3161 GCA_041546005.1 Paracoccaceae bacterium | reverse complement strand
GCCGCGGTTCCGGATTGCCGACCTAGAACGGCAGGCGCCGCTCATGCAGATGGCGCAGGCAGATGCTCGAAAGCTGCTGCACGACGATCCGCCCCTCACGTCCCCGCGCGGCCAAGCGGCGCGAACTCTCCTGTGGCTTATGGAACAGGACAAGGCGATCCGTTTGATTTCCGTGGGTTAGCCGCCCCTCGGCACTAAAATGCTTAAATGTTCGCGAATGTTCTCATAAAGTTCTTTACTTCGCGTTAAGAAAATGAGAACAAATGAGCAACAAGCCCGCGATGAGGAGAGCAGAAATGGCCCAGGAACTGAAATCCGTGATCCGCCGGTCCGCCGATACGCTGATCGTCGATGCCCTTGGTGCTGTCGCTCTTGTCGTGCTGCTTTACGTCAGTCTCACGCTGCCGTCGTTTTTCTGATCTGCCCGGAGCCTGCGTTCGGAGCGCCCGCATCGCCCTGTCCCAACTCGCGATGCTTTCAGCCTGATCCCCCGGTGGCCTTGCCTCTACCGGTGCGGCGCCCCAAAGAACCGGCTTCTGCCTGCCGCCGCCATCCCGTCCCGGATGTGCGGCGGTTTTTTTAGGCGCGCTCGGCTTCGGCGACTGCCTCAAGGATGGCGTCAAAGGTCAGAAGGATCGAGGCGTGGCGGTTTTTATAGTCGCGCGCGGGCTCAAGCACTTTGAGGCCCTCAAACGGGGCAGAGGGCACCGGGCCACCCTCTTTGAGCATAGCAGCCAGTTGGTCGCGCCCACGTTGTATCACCTCTGGCGAAAGCCCAACGACCACAGAGCCGATCACCGAGGCCGCCGCTTGACCCAACGCACAGGCTTTCACGTCCTGGCCGTAGTCTGCGATCTTGCCGTCTTTCAGGTCGATATCGACGGTGACGGTCGAACCACACAGCGGCGAGCGCTTGCGAGCGGTGGCTGTAGGTTCCTGTAGCCGCTTGGTTCGGGGCATATCGGCCCCAAGGGCCAGAATCTGCGCCGAATAGAGTTTGATCAGGTCCGTATCGGTCGACATTGCGGGTTTGCCCTTAGCTTTGCGCTGCCCTACATAGGCCGGGCATGAGGGATGCAAAAGAGGTTTTGCCCGATGTCTGACCCCAAGTTCGATATGGCGACGCTCAAATTCGATGCGAACGGCCTCATACCGGCAATCGCACAGGATGCCGAGAATGGCGAAGTGCTGATGATGGCTTGGATGAACGCAGCCTCGCTGGCGAAGACGCTTGAGACTGGCCGCGTCACCTACTGGTCGCGCTCGCGGCAAGAGCTTTGGGCAAAGGGCGAGACCAGCGGACACGTTCAGGAGCTTGTCGAGCTGCGCGTTGATTGCGACCGCGATTGCCTTTTGATGAAGGTCCGTCAGACCGGCCCCGCCTGCCATACCAACCGGCGCTCGTGCTTCTACACCTTGATCGACAACGGCAGCGAGACCATCACCTCGGACCCGATCTAAAGCCCAACCATTCGGCGGATGTCGGCGGGGCTGGCCCCATCCTCGCGGTATTTGGCAATGGCGCGGGCATCGTCGCGCTTGGCAAGGCGCTTGCCTGCCTCGTCGCGGATCAGGCGGTGATGGTGATAGATGGGCGTGGGCAGGCCCAGAAGCCGTTGCAGAACAACGTGAATCCGCGTGGCCTCGAACAAATCCTGCCCGCGCACTACATGGGTGATCCCTTGTGCTGCATCGTCCAGCACCACGGCGAGGTGATAGGCGACAAAGCCATCGCGGCGGGCGAGCACCACATCGCCAAGGAGCGCCACGGCTTCTTCGGCTGAAAAGGTGATGGTTCCTGTCTCGCCATTCGGCCCTTCACCCGTTTCGGTGAAGGCATAGACGCCGGAGGCCGCGCGGATCATGTCGAGCCGGTGGGCGACATTGGGGGTGCCGGGGGGCAGAAGGGCAGTTTCCGTCCCCCGACAAGTGCCGGGATAGAGGATGCCGTCGGGGCCATGGGCGGGTTCGCCGCCTTCCTGCGGGGCTGAGGCGGCGGCGAGGATATCACGCCGGTTGCAGGCGCAGCCGTAGAGAAACCCGTTCTGGAACAGATCTTTCAAAACCGCCTGATAGGCCGCGCCGCGCGTCGATTGCCGCATGACAGGCTCGGGCCAATTGACGCCGAGCCAGTGCAGATCATCGTAAATCTGCGCCTCCCATTCGGGACGGGAGCGGGCTTGGTCGATATCCTCGATCCGCAAGAGGAACGCCCCGCCAGCCGCTTGGGCCATGTCATAGGCTGTCAGTGCCGAAAAGGCATGGCCAAGGTGCAAGGGGCCGGTGGGCGAGGGCGCAAAGCGGGTGATCATGGGGGCAGACTAGCGGCCCCGATCAGAGACCGTCCAGCGGGCTTTGCGCGAGCCATGCCTGCCAGTCGGCCTTGGCGCGGTCGGTGTAGCCCTTGTAGCGGTCTTTCCGGCCACGGCGGCCGCTGCGGGCGTCTTCGAGCGGCGGGAAGAGGCCGAAATTCACGTTCATCGGCTGGAAAGTCTTGGCAACCGCGCCGCCTGTGATGTGGGTCACCAGCGCGCCCATCGCCGTGGTGGGCGGAATGGGGGCCAAGTCGCGCCCAAGGATCTCAGCTGCGGCCATGCGGCCTGCGAGAAGGCCCATGGCGGCGGATTCGACGTAGCCCTCGACGCCCGTGACTTGGCCGGCGAAGCGGATGTTGGGTTTCGATTTGAGGCGCATCTGCGCGTCAAGAAGCGTGGGGGAATTCAGGAAGGTATTGCGGTGAATGCCGCCGAGGCGCGCGAACTGGGCATTCTCGAGGCCGGGAATCTTGCGGAAAACATCCACTTGCGCGCCATACTTCATCTTGGTCTGGAAGCCGACGATATTGTAGAGCGTGCCAAGAGCGTTGTCGCGGCGCAGCTGCACCACGGCATAGGGCTTGTTCTCGGGATCATGGGCGTTGGTGAGGCCGATGGGCTTCATCGGCCCAAAGCGCAGCGTCTCGCGCCCGCGTTCGGCCATGACCTCGATCGGCAGGCAGCCGTCGAAATAGCCCGCGGTATCGCCCTCATGAAACTCGGTCTTGTCGGCCATCAAAAGCGCGTCGATGAAGGCCTCGTACTGGGCCTTGGTCATCGGGCAGTTGAGATAGGCCGTCCGCTCTTCCTCGGTCTCGCCCTTGTCGTAGCGGGATTGCATCCAAG
>JBFEXG010000100.1:0-8075 GCA_041546005.1 Paracoccaceae bacterium | reverse complement strand
TGCGCTCCTATGACGATGCCCCGATGACCGCATTTGTCCGAGTCGGTCGAATTGAGCACGAGCCTCTCACGGAAGGCGCGAGCGGCGAGGAAATATCGATCGACGATAGTGTCCGTCCCTGCGACTCAGACACCTATGCCGAAGCCCTGATGTTTGGCGTTCCCGGCATCGCTTCGGCTTCGGAAATTCCCTATTGGCGGTTTGATCTGCCTGAAGGCGGCACGCTGACAATCACTGCCGAGAATGAATTGGCCGATCCCCTGATCACACTTTTTGATTCCAACGGCGACTGGGTCGCCGAGAATGACGACGCAGTCGGCCTCAATTCGCGGATCGATCTGGCCGATCCCCTGTCGCCCGGAAGCTATTGCATCGCGGTTCAGGCTCTCTCCGATCCGGGCGCACCTATCACTCTTCAGGTTGGCGACTATGACGTCACTGGCGCGATGCAGGTCCAGTTCGATTCGGGCAACATGGCCCCGCCCCTCGATGGCAGCTATCCGGTGGCAGACGCCGGATCCCTCCGGACGCGCCTGCGCCAAGACGCCATGATCGACAGCACAACGACTTGGTTCAGCTTTGAGGTTCCGGAATACGGCCTTGTCGTCGTGGAAGCGATTGCCGCCTCGGAAGGAGGCGATCCTCATCTCGTCCTCTTCGATGATCTGGGGCGCAAACTGACCGAGAATGACGACACCGGAGAGGGGCTCGATTCGATGGTTGCCGCGCGGCTCAACCGCGGAACCTATCTCTTCGGGGTCAAGGATATCGCCAGCTCGGTTCCGGTCCCGGTCCGTCTTGTGCTCGAACGGTTTGTTCCCGCCGAATAGCCTAGCGGTTGATGGTAATGCCGGTGTCTGCGAGGATCCGGATCAGGGTTGCTTCGTTCAAGTAGCCGGTCACCGGCAAGTCGCGCGAGGCCTGATACCGGCGCAGCGCCCGGCGGGTGTTGTCGTCGAACCGTCCATCGACCACACCTGGATCAAATCCGAGCGTGCTAAGCCGTGCTTCGATCAGGCGCGAGGTGATGGGATTGAGTTTGAGGCGCTGCTCCGCTTCGGCCGCCGCCGCGATGGACGAGGCATCCGCCTGAGACCGTGTAAGTTCGCCTATCTTGGCCTGAGCGTCCGTGACGAAGGCTCCATTGGGATAGAGGGTCAGATAGTTCTGATAGGAAGCGATTGTATTGATCGCACGCGCTGCATCCCATGAGGCCCGCTCTTCGACCGAAACGTTCTGGCGTTTGGCGAGAGCAATCTCCTCGAGCGCGGCTTGCGCCTCTTCCGAATGGATCCCGTCGGGATAGCGCTCGAGATAGGCGCGCAGGCCAACCTCGGTTCTGCGCGCACCGGTTTCTTCCCAATAGGCCTCATCAAGGCGCATCTGTTCCGCCTGTTTGCGGGCGGCTTCGGCCTCGAGCTCAGCAGCGCGAACACTGGCCTGCGCGTCAAGGCGCTGAATTTGTTCTGCGGTCAGATAGGTCGTCTGCGGATAGCCGTTGACCTGCTGCCAATTGGCAATGGCGCGGCGGGTTCCCTGACCGAAGATGCCATCGATGCCACGGGTGTTGTAATCGAGGATCGTGAGGTCGCGCTGAATCTCGCGACGGGCGTCAAGGGTCAGCCCAAGGCTGTCTTCGATCGACTTGGGATCCGAGGGGTTGGGCTGAGGCAAAGGCGCCGGTGTCTGTGGCTGTGGTTGTGGTTGATCCACGACGTCTCCCGCCTCGCCCGCGCTGATCCGCCAAGACAGCGGCGCAAATCCCGAAAGGCTTATCGACGACTCCGCGTGCGCCGCCGCTGCGATATCGGCGCCGGGCTCGATCAGGAAATCCTCGGCGAAATTGGCAAGGTCGCGCGGCTCACCGCGGATCACCATGACACCTTGCGGAATCTCGACCGCACCGATCCCCTCGGAAAGCCAAGGATCGAGGCTATCGTCGTCGTCAAAGCTGCCGATCATCAGGACAGCCTTGCCGGGCGCGACCGACAGGAGGCGAAGCAGGCTCTCAAGCGACACCGCCGTATCACCAAGCGAAAACAGACCCGGATCGCGGGCGTCCGTTGTCAGGAGCCAGCTGCGCGGTCCGTCGGTCACGAAGTGGCCGGTCAGAATGATAACCACTGCGTCGGCCTCAGCCGCTGCTTCGGAAAAATCGGCAAGGGCTCTGGCAGTATCTCCTGCCTCACCATCACTCAGCGCGAAAACCTGAAAGCCCAGATCAACAAGCCCTTCGCCCACCTCAAGCACATCGTCGCCACGGCTCACACGGTCGAGCTGGTCATAGCGCTCGTTGCCCAGGATCAGTGCGGCTCCATCGGCCAGACCAGCCCCCGCCGAAAGAAGGGTGAGTGCAGTGGTGAGAAGCAAATGGCGCATTGATCTGGTCCTGTTTTGCGCCCCAAGGGGCAATCTCCGGCCGGCGAACGGACGGCTCGTTTGCCCAGTCTCGCACGGATCGAGAGTTATTCAATAACATGACGAAACTATGGAACGACTGCGTTGTCATTTGCCCCTCTTCGTCCTAGGTCAGAAACTCGAGCAAGGAGCACCTGATGGGCACGATAACCCTCGTCCGGCATGGGCAGGCAAACTCCGCGGCCAAGACCGAGGCCGACTATGACCGGCTGTCGCCGCTAGGCCATCAGCAGGCGTCGTGGCTTGGTGACTGGATGACGCAACGTGGCGAGGCATTCGATCTGGTCCTAAGCGGCAGCTTGCGCCGCCATATCGAAACCGCCGAAGGCATGGGCCACAAGGCGCCCGAAGTTGACACGCGGCTCAACGAGCTCGACTACTTTAATCTCGGCAAGGCCCTTGAAGACAACCATGGCATCCCGATGCCGGATGGCGACGGCTTTGCCCAGCATATGCCGCAGGTCATGGAAGCTTGGCACCGCGCCGAGATCATGGGCAACGAAACCTTCGCCGATTTCGAAAAGCGGGTGGTCGGGGTCCTGCAAGAAGCGGTGCAGCCGGGGCGAAATATTCTATGCATCACCTCGGGCGGCGTCATTTCGATGATGGTGCGGCACCTCCTCGACCTAGATCCGCGCCGGATGGCCCACATCGCCCTGCCAATCTATAACACCTCGCTGCACCGCGTTCATGTGAGCCCGATCGGGCCGATCCTTGCCGGTTTCAATGCCATCCCGCATCTGGAAGATCACGACCGCCGCACCGCACGCACACACTTCTAGGAGGCCGACATGACGCATATCTGGGTCCGCGCCGAAGAGCGCCCGCACGAGGAAAGATGCGGCGTCACACCGGGCGGCGTCGCGCAGCTCATCGCCGCTGGCTTTGAGGTGACAGTCGAGGAAAGCCGCCAAAGGGCTATTCCAATTGACGGCTATCGCGAAGCGGGGGCCGGAATTGCGCCAGAAGGCAGTTGGCGCGACGCACCGACCGAGGCAATCATCTTTGGCCTCAAGGAACTTCCTGATGACGGCACGCCCCTTCAGCACAGGCACATCATGTTCGGCCATGCCTATAAAGGGCAGCCGGCCGGCAAGGTGCTTCTGGAACGGTTCCGCGCCGGCGGCGGCGCGCTCTATGACCTCGAGTATCTGACCGACGACAACGGACGGCGCGTTGCAGCCTTCGGCTATTGGGCAGGCTTTGCGGGGGCTGCGATCGCGGCGCTCTGTTGGGCAGCGCAGGCAAAAGGCGGGGTCGCGGGGCCGGTCTCGACTTTCCCAAACTCGGATGCGCTCGTTGCCCATGTCGCCAAGGAGATCGGAAGCGACAGGCCGAATGTCCTTGTTATCGGCGCTCTGGGCCGGGTTGGCACGGGCGCGGCCGACCTGTGCGAAAGGATCGGCTTGCCGGTTACAAAATGGGACATGGCGGAGACGAGAAGTGGCGGGCCATTCCCCGAGGTACTTGCCCACGGCATCTTTCTCAACTGCATCCTTGCCCGCCCCGGCACCCCTGTCTTTGTGCCAAAATCGGCCCTTTCCGCGCCGCGCGATCTACGGGTCATCGGCGATATCGCCTGTGATCCCGATAGCGATTTCTCGCCCATCAAGGTCTACGACCGCGTGACAGACTGGGAACGCCCCGCCCTGCGCGTTTGCGCCAATCCTGTGCTCGACGTGACCGCGATCGATAACCTGCCATCGCTTCTTCCTAAAGAAAGCTCAGAGGATTTTGCGGGACAACTGCTCCCGCATCTTCTGGCGCTCGATGCGATTGATGCTGGTGTCTGGGGCCGGGCCCGGGCGATCTTTGACGATCACCTACGGTAAAGCTCGTCTTCCTCGTCGGAGCTGTCGATGCCCAAGGCCTCAAGGCCCGCTTCGAGATGGTCGGGCAAATGCGGCGAGCCTTTGAGATACTCCGCCGTCGGCGTCGTTGCCTCATTGAGCGCCGTTTCGATGGCGTCGGGTAGCTCTTCGGGCTCATAGGTGCCACGGCCAATCCAGAAGATCGCTACAAGACAGGCTTGTTCCTCGACATTCAGGCGCTCGATAAAAGCATCAAACTCAGCCTCGCCTCGGTCCAGCTCGCGGGCGAGGATGATGACCTCGGCAACCTTGTCTGCAGTAATATCGAGCATTTTGACCCCTTTTGAACGACAGCTTTGAGCATTTTGTACAAAAGTCAGAACCGTTCTTTGACTCAGCGCAAACCTGCCCGACTCGTGCAATCAGTCTGGCAGATTTCCTCAAAGACGGAAGGGAAAGACGCTTTCCGCCGCAAAAGGTGATCCAAACCGGCTAGCCGCGCGTAAGCATCACAAATTCATTGCAACTGGATCCGGCAAAATGGATGCACTCCTCGCGCACGCCGCCTATACTTCTCCGCATATGAGTAACCGCTTTGTGCCGGGAAGTTTGCGCGTGATAGTTGACAATGAAGTTGGCCCCAATTGGGCAAGAGAAATCGCCGCGATCCGTGACAAGCAGGACCAAGCCGCCTTTGCGCGTCTCTTCCAGCATTTCGCGCCACGCATCAAAGGCTTTTTGATGAAATCCGGCAGCCCCGCCGATGTCGCGGAAGACTGCGCGCAAGAGGTCATGGCGACCGTCTGGCGCAAGGCCGCGCAGTTTGACCCAAGCCGCGCCAGCGCCGCGACATGGATATTCACCATCGCGCGAAACAAACGGATCGACGTTGTCCGCCGCGAGCGCCGCCCCGAACCGGAAGATTTGCCTTGGGGGCCGGAAGCGGAGATGGATCAGGAAGATGCCCTCGTGTTGGAGCAAGAGACCGAAAAGCTGCAGAAGGCGATCTCCGAACTGCCAGAAAAGCAAAAAGCACTAATTGAACGCGCCTTCTATGGCGATCTCAGCCACCGCGAACTTGCCGAGGAAACGGGCCTCCCGCTCGGCACAATCAAATCCCGTATCCGCTTGGCGCTTGACCGCTTGCGCCACGAAATGAAGTAGCCGCTATGAACCAGATCAATCATCACCTGACCGACTCTCTCCTGATGGCCTATTCGGCCGGATCGCTTCCCGAGGCGTTCAGCCTCGTCGTGGCGACCCATATTTCCATGTGTGACGAGTGCCGTGCCCGGGCCGGATCGTTTGACACCGTGGGCGGGCAGGTCCTTGACGCAGAAGATACCGCGGCCCTGTCTGACGACGCTTTGGCGGCCACTCTCCGCCTGATTGGAGGCGCAGCACCTGAACCCCGTGCCCCTTCAACGCGCAGGGCGCCGTCTACATTTCCGCTACCGCTGCAAGACTATGTCGGCGGCGATGTCGATGCCGTGCGCTGGAAGCGCCTCGGCGGCGGTGTGCGCCAAATGATCTTGCCGTCCTCGAATGAGGCCAGCGTGCGGCTTCTCTATATCCCCGGCGGCGCGGCTGTGCCTGATCACGGGCATCGCGGCACCGAGCTGACACTTGTTCTGCAAGGCGCCTTCCGCGACGAGACGGACCGTTTTGGCGTGGGCGATATCGAGGTAGCGACCGAGGATCTTGAGCATAAACCCGTCGCCGAACCGGGCGTGGCCTGCATCTGCCTTGCCGCCACGGATGCGCCGCTGAAGTTCAACAGCATGATCCCGCGGATGCTTCAGCCGCTGTTCAAGATCTAGGAAGCCAGACCGCAATCGCAGGAAGCTCGGCTACTTGCGTCGCCTCGTATGTAAGCATGAGGCGGGCTGCTTCGGGCCAATAAACCGCCAGCAGAGCACCTTCCGGGTCAAGGAGCCGCGCGCTCTCAATCACCTCGACCCGTGGTTTCGGCAGGCTCCGGTCGGTCATTATGTTGAAGTCGTCCGAGGGGGCGCTGACGTCCGACGCAGTGACCGGAACATCTCCGGCAAAGGCCACCGGAATGAAGGGCCGCGCCTCGAGTTCGATCCCTTGACCGTTCAGGCGAAAGCCCGGTCCGGTCAGAACCGTCAGATTTCGTTCGATCCTGGGAAAGATCGAAAATGGCCCGTCCTCGACGACACTCGCGCGAGACAGCCGCCACAGAATCCGCCCCTCCCGATCTTCGCGGGCAAGCTCGGTTGTCATCCCCTTGCCGTTGGCCCAGGGCACCTGCCGGAAATCCTCCGGCCCGAGGACACGCTTCATTCAGCGGCCTCTGGGCCCAGCTTTGGAAGGACGTCGCTTGCTGGGGCCAATTCCTCGAAATCGAAATTGTCGAGTTTGGCCGCCCGTTTTCCGGCCCTCTCGGCGGCGGTCGAAATCCCCTCGAGATCGGCCCGCGCCTGCCCGAAATGAGTATTGAGCTTGTCGACCCGCTCGACAACCAACTCCACATCGCGATGCAACTGGCGCAAGGTGGTGCGGATCGCCCCCGCCTGTTCGCGCATCCGTGCATCTTTGAGGATTGCCCGCATGGTATTGAGGGTCGCCATGCAGGTCGTGGGCGAGACGATCCAGACGCGGGCAGCAAAGCCTTCGCGCACGATCTCGGGGAAATTGGCGTGCAACTCGGCATAGACCGCTTCGGAGGGAAGGAACATCAGCGCCCCGTCCGCCGTTTCGCCCTCGATAATATATCGGTCAGAGATTGCCTTGATGTGGGCCTTCACAGCCACCCTCAACTCGCGCGCGGCGGCGGCCAGATCGCTTTCCGTCTTGGCGGCGCGCAGGCGCTCGTAGGGCTCGAGCGGGAATTTGCTGTCGATCACGATCGGGCCCGGCGGATTAGGCAGATAGATCAAGCAATCCGCCCGACGCCCGTTAGAGAGCGTGTGCTGGAAGGCATAGCTGTCGGAGGGGAGGGCCTTGGAGACGATGTCGTTGAGCTGGATCTCGCCAAAGGCGCCACGCGTTTGTTTGTTCGACAGGATATCCTGAAGCGACAGAACATCGCCCGAAAGCTTGGTAATATTTTCCTGCGCCTTGTCGATCGTCTTGAGCCGCTGCTGCAGTTCACCCAACGACTGGGCCGTGTTGCGGGCCGAACTTGAGAGATTTTGATTGAGGCTCTCGGTCACCGCCTGAAGCCGCTTTTCCATAAGCTGGATCGTCTTGGCCTGCTGCTGCGCTTGAGCCTCGCTCACGGAAGTGAGGCCGCCGAAAAGCTGATGCTGCCCGTCCGATATCGACTGAACCCGCTGCGACATGCCGCTCATCTGCTGGGCCAGAATCTCGGCCACAGCCGCGGAACGACCCGCCCGCTTGAGAACGGTCAGCAGAAGCAGGATCGCCAGAAGAAACCCGCCCGCCCCGACGAGCGCGACGATCACGAGGGGATCGCTGAAGGAATAGCTTTGATCGCCAATCTGGATCATGTCCGCCCGAAAAGCCTTTCAATATCGGAAAGCTTCAGCTCCACATAGGTCGGCCGCCCGTGGTTGCACTGGCCCGAGAGCGGCGTCGCTTCCATCTCGCGCAGAAGCGCGTTCATCTCTTCGGCGCGCATTCGGCGGCCGGATCGGATCGAGCCGTGGCAGGCCACGCGGCTCAGGATCGCGTCGATCCGCGAACGCAGGCTGCCGCTTTCCTCGAGGTCGGAAAGCTCGTCGAGAATATCCTGCAACAGCCCCTTGGCATCGACCTCGCCCAGCATCGCGGGCGTTTCCCGCACAGCAATTGCGCCGCCGCCAAAAGGCTCGATCACCAAACCCAGATGGGCGAGATCGTCCGCCAGATCGAGAAGCC
>JBFEXG010000223.1:0-4151 GCA_041546005.1 Paracoccaceae bacterium | reverse complement strand
GGCGCAGTAGCCTTCCTGCCGGGTAGCCAGGTCGACATCCGGCCGGTTCGCGACATCGGCCCGCTGATGCACCAGGAGCAGCCCTTCCAGATCCTCAAGATGGACCGCCGCCGTGGCAACATCGTTGTCTCGCGCCGTGCGATCCTTGAAGAGAGCCGCGCCGAGCAGCGCGCTGAAGTCATCGGCAACCTCACCGAAGGTCAGGCTGTTGATGGTGTGGTCAAGAACATCACCGAATACGGTGCCTTCGTTGATCTCGGCGGTGTTGACGGCCTTCTGCACGTCACCGACATGGCCTGGCGCCGCGTCAACCACCCGTCGGAGATCCTGTCGATCGGCGAGACCATCAAGGTCCAGGTCATCAAGATCAACAAAGACACCCACCGTATCAGCCTTGGCATGAAGCAGCTTCAGGCCGATCCGTGGGATGACGTCGAAGCCCGCTTCCCGCTGGGCTCGGTCCATCAGGGCCGCGTGACCAACATCACCGATTACGGCGCCTTCGTGGAGCTGGAAGCCGGTGTCGAAGGTCTTGTCCACGTCTCGGAAATGTCTTGGACCAAGAAGAACGTCCACCCCGGCAAGATCGTTTCGACGAGCCAGGAAGTCGATGTCATGGTTCTGGAAATCGACAGCGCCAAGCGTCGCGTTTCGCTCGGCCTCAAGCAGACCCAGCGCAACCCGTGGGAAGTCTTTGCTGAGACCCACCCGGAAGGCGCCGAGGTCGAGGGCGAAGTCAAGAACATCACCGAATTCGGTCTGTTCGTCGGCCTGCCGGGCGACATCGATGGCATGGTTCACCTCTCCGACCTGTCGTGGGACGAGCGTGGCGAAGACGCCATCCAGAACTACCGCAAGGGCGACATGGTCAAAGCCAAGGTCACCGAGGTTGACGTCGAGAAAGAGCGTATCTCGCTCTCGATCAAGGCCATTGCCGGCGATCCCTATGCCGAAGCTATCGGCGGCGTGAAGCGTGGTTCGGTTATCACCGTTGCGGTCACCAAGATCGAAGACGGCGGTATCGAGGTCGAATACGAAGGCATGAAGTCGTTCATCCGTCGTTCGGACCTGAGCCGTGATCGCGCCGAGCAGCGCCCCGAGCGCTTCCAGGTTGGCGACAAGGTCGACGTCCGCGTGACCAACATCGACAGCAAGACCCGCAAGCTGGGTCTGTCGATCAAGGCCCGCGAGATTGCCGAAGAGAAGGAAGCCGTTGAGCAGTATGGCTCGTCCGACTCGGGCGCCTCGCTTGGCGATATCCTCGGCGCCGCCCTCAAAGGCGACAAGTAAGCTTCAGGCCAGTTCTGAACAGAGCCCCGCAGCCGCAAGGCTGCGGGGTTTTTCTTTGCGAATCAGTGTCGCTTGTTCCGGAGCGAGCCGGGGTGCAGCGATCAGGTGTGAAGGGAAAGAGCGAACTTGGGCTCTGGTTTTCCACCCATCCCCCTCAAAAAGAACGGGAAAATTGATTTTCAGCGAGTAAATCCTATGTCGCTCAAAGATTCTGGGTCTATAGTTCTTGGATAAGCGGGGCCAACCCGCCGCAAGTGATTGCTGCCTCAGGGGGTGTTTGCTCATGATCAGATCCGAACTGATCCAGATTGTTGCCGACGAAAACCCGCATCTCTATCAGCGGGACGTCGAGCGAATTGTTAATACCATTTTTGAACAAATCACCGATGCCATGGCGCGGGGTGACCGGGTCGAGCTTCGGGGCTTTGGGGCCTTTTCCGTGAAGAAGCGTGACGGTCGGGTCGGCCGGAATCCGCGCACGGGCGAGTCTGTGGACGTAGAAGAGAAGCACGTTCCGTTCTTTAAGACAGGGAAGCTGTTGCGCGACCGCCTGAACGGTCAGTAATATCCTTTCCATGAAAACACTTCGTTACGCCTTCTGGGCCATTGTTGGTTTGTGCCTCGTCATGGTGGGGGTTGCCAACCGTGATCCTGTCACGTTGCAGGCCTTCCCCGAATTTCTGACGCGCGCTCTTGGGATTGCGCCAGCGGTCGAGTTGCCGCTGTTCGTCGCGATCTTCATCGGGGTCGGCCTTGGCCTTTTGATCGGGTTTCTTTGGGAATGGCTGCGCGAGCACAAGATGCGCGCCGATGGTCGGGCCAAGGGGCGCGAATTGGAACAGCTCAAGGCCGAGATGAGTCGCCTGCGTGATGCGGATGGCGACGGCAAGGACGATGTCCTGCAAATCCTTGAGGCCAGCGAGAAGGCATGACCAGCGAGATTCGTGTCAAGATCTGTGGCCTGACGGAACAGCGCCATGTGGAAGCGGCTGTGGCGGCGGGGGCTTCCTATGTAGGCCTTGTGTTTTTTCCGAAATCGCCGCGCAACCTGAGTATCGCGCAGGCTCAGGCGCTCGCTATCGAGGTGCCGCCGGGGGTCGCCAAGGTGGCGCTGAGTGTTGACGCCGACAACGACCTTCTCGATGCGATCACGGCATCGGTGCCGCTCGATATGTTGCAACTCCACGGCCATGAAAGCCCCGCCCGCGTGCGCGAGGTGCAGGCCCGATATGGTTTGCCGGTGATGAAGGCGGTGGGTATCGCGGATCGCGCCGATCTTGTGACGCTGCAGGACTATTGGCAGGTGGCCGACCAAATCCTGATCGACGCCAAGCCGCCGAAGGATGCGCCCTTGCCGGGCGGCAATGGGTTGACCTTCGACTGGACCTTGCTCGCCGAACGCCGCTGGCCCTGCCCTTGGATGCTGGCGGGGGGGCTGACGGCCGAGAACGTGGCCGAGGCGATCCGCTTGACCAAGGCTCAGCAGGTCGATGTATCCTCAGGCGTTGAAAGCGCGCCGGGGATCAAGGACGCGGCCTTGATCGAGGCCTTCATTACGGCCGCCAAGGCGGCCTGAGGGGCGCTGCCCCTCTGGGCCATTGGCCCATTCACCCCGGAGTATTTCAGAGCCAAAAGAAGGCCTGCGGCATAACGCTTGAGCCTTGGGCCTTTACCGGCTGGCGGCTTGGGGGTAGGGGAGGTGGGTCAATGCGGAGGCTCCAATGGCGAACGACCTTTTCAATTCCTTCATGCGCGGCCCGGACGAAAACGGGCGTTTCGGCGATTTCGGTGGGCGGTTTGTTTCCGAGACCCTGATGCCGCTGATCCTCGAGCTTGAGGCGGAGTATGAGAAAGCCAAGACCGACGCGAGCTTCTGGGCCGAGATGGACGATCTTTGGGCCAATTATGTAGGCCGTCCGAGCCCGTTGTATCACGCCGAGCGACTGACCGAGCATCTGGGTGGCGCGAAGATCTATCTCAAGCGTGACGAGCTCAATCACACGGGCGCGCACAAGATCAACAATGTGCTCGGCCAGATCATCCTTGCCCGCCGCATGGGCAAGACCCGCATCATCGCCGAGACCGGCGCCGGCCAGCATGGCGTGGCCACGGCAACCGTTTGCGCCAAGTTTGGCCTTCAGTGCATCGTCTATATGGGCGCGCATGACGTCGAGCGGCAGGCGCCCAACGTGTTCCGGATGCGTCTTCTTGGGGCGACCGTGGTTCCGGTCACTTCGGGCCGCGGCACGCTCAAGGATGCGATGAACGACGCGCTGCGCGACTGGGTGACCAATGTGCGCGACACCTTCTATTGCATCGGTACCGTGGCGGGCCCGCACCCTTATCCGGCGATGGTTCGCGATTTCCAGTCGATCATCGGCAAGGAAGCCAAGGAACAGATGATGAAGGCCGAGGGGCGGCTGCCGGATACGATCATCGCCGCGATTGGCGGTGGGTCGAACGCGATGGGTCTGTTCTTCCCGTTCCTCGATGACGAGAGCGTGCGGATCATCGGCGTTGAAGCCGGTGGCAAGGGCGTCAACGAGAAGATGGAGCACTGCGCCTCGCTCACCGGCGGGCGCCCGGGCGTTCTTCATGGCAACCGGACTTATCTTTTGCAGGACGACGACGGACAGATTCTTGAAGGTTTCTCGATCTCGGCGGGCCTCGATTATCCGGGGATTGGGCCCGAGCACGCGTGGCTTCACGAGGTCGGTCGGGCCGAGTATGTGGCGATCACCGACAAGGAGGCGCTCGAGGCATTTCAGCTGTGCTGCGAGCTTGAGGGAATCATTCCAGCGCTCGAGCCGAGCCATGCTTTGGCGCATGTGATGAAGATTGCGCCGACCTTGCCGAAAGAT
>JBFEXG010000012.1:0-19965 GCA_041546005.1 Paracoccaceae bacterium | reverse complement strand
GGGCAAACCGTCGAGATCATGGTCGCCGCCGAAGGCGAGCCCGCTCACCTTCTTCCGCAATCCGCGCTTACGCTCGACGATGACGGTCGCATCGGTGTGCGCCTCCTCGTCGATGGCAAAATCGTCGCCTTCGCACCTGTCGAAATTCTGCGCGACGCCATCGATGGTGTTTGGGTGTCCGGCCTTGCGGACGACATCAACGTGATCACTGTTGGTCAGGAATACGTTGTTGATGGCGTGCAGGTTGAACCGACATTCCGCGAGGCCAAGGGATGATCGGCGTCGTCGACTGGGCAGCTTCAAGGGCCCGGATGGTCCTTGCCTTCATCTTCCTGTCGCTTCTGGCAGGGGGCTATGCCTATGTCGGCCTGCCGAAAGAAGGCGAGCCGGACATCGAAATCCCCGCCCTCTTCGTCTCGGTCCCCTTCCCCGGCATTTCCGCGGCGGATGCGGAAAAGCTCCTCGTCAAACCGATGGAAACCCAGCTTGCCACTCTCGACGGCCTCGACACCATGTCGGGCACCGCATCAGAGGGCTATGCTGGCGTCAGCCTTCTCTTCGACTATGGTTGGGACAAGACCCGCGTCATGGCCGATGTGCGCGACGCGATGAACACCGCCGAAGCCCAATTTCCAAATGGCGCCGACAAATATTCGATCACCGAGATCAACTTTTCCGAATTTCCCGTCATTGTCGTCAATCTGACCGGACAGGTTCCCGAGCAAACGCTGATCCGCGTTGGCAAAGAGCTTCAGGACAAGCTGGAAAGCCTCGACTCTGTCCTCAACGCACAATTGACCGGCCAGCGCGACGAGATGCTACTGGTCGAGATCGATCCTCTGCGGCTTGAAGCCTACAACCTTACGGCGGGCGAGTTGATCAACGTGGTCAGCCAAAACAACCTCTTGATCGCCGCAGGCCAGATCGACACGGCGCAGGGCTCCTTCGCGGTCAAGATACCCTCGTCGTTCGACGAGGCGCAGGATGTCTATTCGCTGCCGATCAAGACCAACGGCGATCGCGTCGTCACGCTGGGCGATCTGGCGACGATCCGCCTGTCTTTCGAAGAAAAGACCTCGACCGCCCGCTACAATGGCACCAATACCGTAGCCCTTCAGGTGGTCAAACGCCGTGGCTTTAACCTGATTGATACGGCCGCCCAAATCCGCGAGACGGTGGCCGCGACCCAAGCAAGCTGGCCCGAAAACCTCAAGATCGCTGTCGATGTGGGCACCTCGAACGACCAAAGCCGCAATGTCGCCTCGATGGTCAGCCAGCTAGAAGGCTCGGTTCTGACCGCCATCGCCCTTGTGATGATCGTGGTGTTGTCCTCGCTGGGCGCCCGATCTGCGCTTCTCGTCGGTTTCGCGATCCCGACCTCGTTCCTGCTCACCTTCGCCCTTCTGGCAATCATGGACGTGGCGGTCTCCAACATCGTCATGTTCGGCCTGATCCTTGCGGTGGGGATGCTCGTCGATGGCGCAATCGTCGTCGTTGAATATGCCGACAAGCGGATTCAAGAAGGCTCGGGGCCGATGCACGCCTATGTCGAGGCGGCCAAGCGTATGTTCTGGCCCATTGTCTCCTCGACCGCGACGACGCTTTGCGCCTTCCTGCCTATGCTGTTCTGGCCCGGTGTGGCCGGTCAGTTCATGGGGATGCTGCCCGTGACGCTGATCTTCGTGCTGACCGCTTCGCTGATTGTTGCGCTCATCTATCTACCGGTGATGGGCGGTGTTTCCGGCCGCATGAGCCGCAGCTTTGGCCGCGCCTCCGACGCGCTGCGCCGCCGCTTGCCGCTCTATGTCCGCGCCGCCCTGATCGTCCCGGCTATTCTTCTGACCTTCACCGGCGCGATGCAAACTCTGAACCCCGCCTATCTGACCGGCTCGGCGGTTCAGACCGACGGATTCCTCGCCTCGCTGCCCGGGATGATCCTTTTCGTGCTTGGCGCCATTTCCCTGACCATCGCCATGGGCGCTGCAAAGACGGCCCGACCCGCCAAGCGGATCAACGCGGGCTATCGCCGCTCGCCGTTTGACTGGGTCATCCACGGCATCGCCGGCAATCCGGTGATGCCGCTTGTTTCCATTGGCGCAGTCGGGGCCTTGGTGGCGACGATCTTTATGTATTACGCCGAGCACAACAAAGGCACCGAGTTCTTCACCATGACAGAGCCCGAGCAGGCCATCGTCTATGTGCAGGCCCGTGGCAATCTGAGCCTAGAAGAGAAAGACGCTCTTGTGCGCGAGGCCGAACAAGCGACCCTCGGCGTGGCGGGCATCAAATCGGTCTTCTCCTTCGCCGGTGCAGGCGGGCTTAACCAGAACACGGCAGGGGCCAGCGGCCCGGGCGACACCATCGGCCAGATCCAGCTCGAACTGGTGCCGTGGGAAGATCGCGGCGCCTATGCCCGCGAGAACGGCCTTGATCCAGCTTCTTTGAGTGGCAACGCCGTGATGGCGACCCTGCAGGCCAAGCTCGATCAGATCCCCGGGATCAAGACCCAGACACTGAGCCTCGCCATGGGGCCGGGATCGACAAAGCCGATCCATCTGCGCCTCAAGGGCGATGATTTCGACCTTCTGCGCCAGACCACGGCCGATATTCGCAGCCAGATTGAAGCGATGGATGGGGTGATCCTTGTAGAAGATACCCTGCCCCTGCCCGGAATCGATTGGGAGCTGACGGTTGATGTGGCCAAGGCTGGCCGGTTCGGCGCGGATGTTGCGGCTGTGGGGTCCATGGTCCAGCTCGTCACACGCGGCGTCATGCTTGATACGATGCGGGTCGAGACGTCGGATGAAGAGATTGAAATTCGCGTGCGCCTGCCGGAAGAGGACCGCGTTCTTTCGACCCTCGATAGCCTCAAGGTCCGCACGCCCTCGGGAATGGTGCCACTGTCAAATTTCGTGACCCGTAAACCGGTGCCACAGCTTGCCCAGATCAGCCGTGTCGACCAGACCCGTTTCTTCGACATTCAAGCAGGCGCAGCGACAGGGCTTGTAAAACTCACAGATTCCGACGGCGCGATCCGGATCATCTCCGAAGCCGACCTCAACGCAGATGCAGACCTTCTCGCCCAGATCGGCGACGGCAAGATGACGCGGGAAATCGTCAACGCAAACGAGCGCATCGAAACGATTACCGAGTGGCTTGACACGCCCGGCACCTTGCCCGCTGGGATCAGCTATTCTTGGCAAGGCGATTTCGCCGATCAGGCCGAGTCCATCGCCTTCCTTCAGGTGGCTTTTGCGGGCGCATTGGGGCTGATGTTCATCATCCTCCTCGCCCAGTTCAACTCCTTCTACAACTCGGTCCTGGTGCTTCTCGCCGTGATCCTGTCCACCGCGGGCGTGCTTGTCGGCATGATCGTCATGGACCAGACATTCTCGATCATCATGACCGGGACCGGCATTGTCGCCCTCGCGGGGATCGTGGTGAACAACAACATTGTGCTGATCGACACCTATCAGGAATACCGGCAGTACATGCCGCGCACCGAGGCAATCACCCGCACAGCCGAGGATCGCATCCGCCCTGTCCTGCTGACCACGATCACCACCATGGCGGGCCTTGCGCCGATGATGTTCGGCCTCAGCCTCGATTTCATCAACGGCGGCTATTCGGTCGACAGCCCGACAGCGCTCTGGTGGAAGCAGCTCGCCACGGCGGTGGTCTTTGGCCTCGGCATCGCGACCTTCCTGACGCTAATCTTCACGCCGTCGATGCTGGCCGTGCGCGTCTGGGTCACGACATATGCCCGTTGGATCGCCCAGCTTCTCGCCAAGGCCTCGATGGGCCGCTCGAGCCGCGCCGCGCGCGACTGGGCTTTGGCGCGCGAGGCCAAACGGGTGAAATCACCGGAGATCGTCTGGTCCGACCTGATCGAGCCTGTGCCACCACGCAATCACGCGCCGCTCAAGGCCGCGGAATAGCTATTTTCCATAGGGCTTGAGCATGGCCGAGATCTGGCGCTCGGCCAAGGCAAACCCAAGACGGCGATAAAGCCGCCCGGCATCGCCTTCGGCTTCGGCAACGATCACTGGCTGCGCCTCAGGGGCGCGGGCTTTGAGCCAATCGAGGGCATGCACCACCAGCGCCGAGCACAGGCCACGGCGGCGATAGGCGGCGGCTGTCTCGACCGACTGGAAACGGGCGATCCTGCCGTCGGTGAATATCCCCAGATCGGCCGCAAGTGTTTCGCCCTCGAAGGCGCCAAACCATGCCCCCTCGCCCGCCGCGATCGCCTTGCGCCAGCCCTCGCAGCGGCCACGGATGAAGGCACGGAATCCAGCGTCCTGATAACCTTCCTCGACGCCGATCTCGACCTTGAGGTCGGCGACCTTCGCCCAGTCGTCGTCTCCTTGAACTTCACGGAGGACGAACCCGTCCGGCACCTTGGCGTCCGATGCCAGCCCTTCAAGGGTCAGAACATCATCCTGCTCGATGATGAACCCGCGCTCCGCGAGATCGTCGAGATCGCCCGCAAGGCTCCGTTCCGGCGCGTCCCACGAGAGGGTCATGTGTGCGGCCTGCGGGAAAGCCTCGCGAAAGGCGGCGACCGCCACATCCGGCGCAGGCGGGTCGCCTTTCAGGATCAACTGATTACCGGACCAGAAATCCGGCTCATCCGGTGTCCGCAAGACCCATCCCAAAGGATGCAGCTCAAGCCGCGCGCGGTTTCCCAGAACCAGAATATCGGTCGATATCCCGAGAGACTTGGGCCCGTCGCTCAAGCTGCTTCATCCTCATCGGCCGCCTGTCGTTGCCAAAGCTGCGCGTAGCGTCCGTTTTCCGCAAGAAGGGCGTCGTGCTCGCCTTTTTCAACAATCTTGCCGTTTTCCAAAACGATGATCTGGTCGGCATCGGCGATGGTCGAAAGCCGGTGGGCAATAGTAATGACGGTGCGGCCCTTGCCCATCGCTTTCAGCTCGGCCTGAATCTCGCGTTCCGTATCGGTGTCGAGTGCGCTCGTCGCCTCGTCCAAGAGGAGGATCGGCGGGTTCTTCAGAAGCGTTCGGGCAATGCCCACGCGCTGCTTCTCGCCGCCCGAAAGCTTCAGCCCCCGCTCGCCCACCGCCGTGTCATAGCCCTTGGGCAGAGACATGACGAAATCGTGGATCTTGGCCGCCTTGGCTGCGGCGATGATCTCGTCCTCCGAGGCACTGGGCCGACCATAGGCGATGTTGTAATAGATCGTGTCGTTGAACAGGACCGTATCCTGCGGCACTACCCCGATCCGCTGGTGCAGGCTCTCTTGCGTCACGTCGCGCACATCCTGCCCGTCGATCTTTAGCGCCCCTGCGGTCACATCATAGAACCGGAACAAGAGCCGCCCGATGGTCGACTTGCCCGATCCGGACGAGCCGACAATAGCGATTGTCTTGCCCGCGGGAACTTCGAGGCTGATCCCTTTGAGGATCTGCCGTCCGTTTTCGTAGCCGAAATGCACATCCTCAAGCGTGATCGTCCCACCCGCCACGGCGAGCGGCTTGGCCCCCGGCTTGTCGGTGATCTCGGCCGGTTGGCCAAGAAGGGTGAACATCTCGCTCATGTCGATCATCGCCTGCCGGATCTCGCGATAGACCGAGCCGAGGAAGTTCAATGGCATGGTGATCTGGATCATATAGGCGTTGACCATGACGAAATCGCCAACGCTCAGGCTTCCATTCTGGACCCCGAGTGCGGCCATGATCATCACTGCAACAAGGCCGCCGGTGATCAGAAAGGACTGGCCGAAATTGAGGAACGACAGCGAATAGCTCGTCTTCAAAGCCGCCTGCTCATAGCCCTCCATGGCGCGATCATAGCGATCCGCCTCCCAGCGCTCGGCGGCAAAGTACTTGACCGTTTCAAAATTCAGCAGGCTGTCGATGGCCTTTTGATTGGCCTCGGTATCCTGATCGTTCATCTTCTTGCGGATTTTCACCCGCCACTCGGTCACGGCGAAGGTGAACCAGACATAGAGGCCAATGGTCAGAACCACGACCGCCAGATACCAGACGTCGAACATATAAAAGAGGATGCCGGCGACCATCAAAAGCTCGAGCGCCAGCGGCCCCATGTTGAACAACAGAAACCGCAAAAGGAAATCGACGCCCTTGACCCCGCGCTCGATGATCCGGCTAAGGCCACCGGTCTTGCGGGTGATGTGATAACGCATCGAGAGGTTGTGGATGTGAACGAAGGTCTCATAGGCCAAACGCCGAAGCGCCCGCTGCCCCACGGGGGCAAAGACCGCGTCCCGTAGTTGCGAGAGGCCCACATTCATCAGCCGCGCAACGCCATAGGCAATTGTCAATCCGACCGCCCCCATGCCGAGCCAAAGCGCTGGATCAGCATCCGCCGAAAGCGCATCGACCGCATGTTTGTAGAAAAGCGGCGTTGCCACCGAAATCAACTTGGCGGCCAACAGCATGGAGAGGGCCAAGACCACCCTGAACTTCACGCCCCAGTCGCCCTCTGGCCAGAGATACGGCGTGACCTTGCGGATCACGTTCCAGCCTTCGATCGGCTCGTTGTTCAGATTGGCGTCGGTCTTGCGCAGGCCTCGCATGGGCGCTCCTTCATCTATCGCCCTCTAGGTAAGACCCGAGGGCGGTAATGACCAGAGGCGCTAGTTGCTTTCGGCTGTCGGCAAAACGAAGACCTGCCCCGGATAGATCAAGTCGGGGTTGCGGATGCGGTCGCGGTTGGCCTCGAAGACCATCACATACATGATGCCCTCGCCATACCGCTCGCGGGCGATAGCCCAAAGTGTGTTGCCCGGCTGGACCGTCCGCATGGCCACCTGAAACTCAGGGTTGGCGATCTCTTCCTGCAGCACTTCGGCGACCTTCTCGGCCTCTTCGCGCTTAAAGGGGGTCTCGATCCGGCTCACCACCTGCCCGTCCTGCGAAACCTCGTCGATACGCAGGGTGTAAACCCCACTATCGACCTCGGGCAGCGTCGTCTGCCAACTGCCGTCAGGCGACACAGACGCAGAGGCGATGGAGGAATTATCGAGGTAGATCTGGATGCTGTCATTGCCCTGCGCACGACCCGCAAGCACCACGTTGCCATCAGAATCGTAGGTGATCGTATCGAGCGCCACGGCTTTGGCCAGTTCGGGATCGGCCTCGCCACCCGGTTGTATCACCTTGATCCCACTTGCATCGGCCAAGAGCACCGGCGGTGCGCTCTCCGCAGCGGGCGCTTCCGGCGCCGCGGCGCCGTCGGCGGCGGGAACTGCCGACGCGGGGTCAGACGTTACCCCAGCGTCGGTAGCCGAGGCGGCAGCGGATGCCGCCGTCGGCTCGGTTGTGCTCGGCTGGGCCGTTTCCGTTGTCACGGGTATCGTGGCGGAATCAGAGGCAGGCGCTGCTTCGGCCAGAGCCGATTCCGCAGTGGCGACGGCAACAGAGTCTTCGATCGGCGCAACGATGATCGTCTGGGCCGACGCGATCTCGGCCTCGCCAACCCGCGCCACCAGCGACAGAACACGAGGCTCCGCGCCCGGCGGAACGTTGAGGAAAGCGACGAAATTGCCGCGGCCGTCTGCCTCGGTCTCTGCGACCACCTCGGTTCCAAGGAGAACTTGGATGACGGCACCCGGCAGTGAATGTCCGGCAATCAGGGCCGTACCATCCGCTTCGATCCGAACGGTATCGAAGGTGGGCGCATCCTCGGCTGCGATCGCGGGGGCCGAAGCCGTATCGGCGGCTGGCGCTGCCTCGCTCGAAGGAGCCACAACATTGGGCTCGACCGTCGATTCAGGCGCGGGGGCTTCGGTGGCAGGCTGGGTGGCCCCTGCGGGCTGAGCGCCATCAGCGGCGGGCACATTATCGCCGGAGGCAGCCTCGGCAGGCGCGGCTTCTTCCTCGGGCGTCTGGGTCTGCGACGACCAGACAAGATACCCGAGAATAATAACGACGAGTGCGGCGATTACGCCCTGCACCATACGGCCCGCATTCGGCCCAGTCTCCGTTGCCACGGCAGCGTCCTTCCCCAAGTTCCGCCCAATCGCCCAATGGGCGGTTGAGAGACAATAGCAACGGGGCTATGCAAACTGAAAGCCCCGTGAACGCATCTATGCAGAGGAAATGACATGTCGGCCACAGTGAAATCGGTTTGCGTCTACTGCGGCTCTCGTGACGGGGCGCATCCGGCTTATGCGGCGGAGGCTGAAGCCACCGGCCAAATGCTCGCGCGCAACAATTGGCGTCTGGTCTATGGCGCGGGCGATGTGGGCCTCATGGGCCGCGTGGCGCGGTCCTGCCAGCAAGCGGGCGGCAAGACATTCGGCGTCATCCCGACCCACCTGATGCGGCTCGAGGTCGGTAAGCGAGATCTCGACAGCTTCGTGATCACCGAGACGATGCACGAGCGCAAGAAGGTCATGTTCATGAACGCCGATGCGGTCGTCGTCCTGCCCGGCGGCGCGGGGTCGCTCGACGAGTTCTTCGAGGCGCTCACATGGCGGCAGCTTGGCCTGCACTCCAAGCGCATCGTCCTGCTCAATACCGAAGGCTACTGGGATCCGCTTGTGGGCCTCGTCGATCACGTCATCAGCGAAGGCTTCGCCGACGCCTCGCTCAAAGACTATATCTCGATCGCGCCCGATGTGGCCGCGTTGGAGACAACCCTGCGCGCCGCCCTTTCCTGACGGATGGCCGAGGCCGAATAGATCGCCAGCGCGAGCCAAATGAGGCCAAAGGCCAGTTTGTGCCAGCCGCTGAAAGGCTCGTCAAAGATCACCGTGGCGCAGAAGAACTGGAGCGTTGGGTTGATGTATTGGATGAGGCCCACCGTCGAAAGCCGCACCCGCCGTGCCGCATAGGCGAAAAGGATCAAGGGCGAGGCGGTGAGCGGCCCCGACAGCATCAAAAGGAAATGCCGCCACAGATCGTTGCCGCCGCCCACTCCGGTGCCCTTGAAGGCGATCCAGCTGATCGCCAGCGGAGCCAGCACGAGAACCTCGGCAGTCACCGAGACAACCGGCCCCAGATCGAGCCGCTTCTTGATGATCCCGTAGATGCCGAAGGTTCCCGCAATATAGAGCGCGATCCACGGCGCGACACCGAGGCCATAGGTCAGCGTTACCACCGCCACAGCCGCCAGCAGAACGGCAGTCCATTGCGCCGGGCGCAGCGCCTCGCCCAGGACAAACCGGCCGAGGACAACCGCCAAGAGCGGGAAGATGTAATAGCCAAGCGAGGCCTCAACGGCATAGCCGTGGCCAATGGCAAAGATGAAGCCAAACCAGTTGCCCGCGATACCAAGGGCGGCTGCGGCAATGACCGCAAACTGGCGCAGACTGCCCAAGGCCATGAACACGAGGCCGATCCGCCCCTGAAAGATCAGGATGCCGGCAAAGAAAACCAGCGACCAGAGAGAGCGATAGGCCAAGACCTCAAGCGGCGCGATCATGGTGAGCTGCGCGTAGAAAAGCGGCGAGAGGCCCCAGATGGTGCAGGCCACCACCATCGCGATCACGCCCTTTGTCCCGTCGGTCATTCCTGCCCCCAAAGAAAAACCCCGCGCCGAAGCGCGGGGCTGTTTGATCTTGATGCCGATTACATCCGGCTCGCGACGTTTTCCCAATTGACGAGGTTGTCGAGGAAGTTCGTCAGGTAGGCGGGGCGCTTGTTGCGGAAGTCGATGTAGTAGCTGTGCTCCCACACGTCGCAGCCCAGAAGCGCGGTTTGGCCAAAGCAGAGCGGGTTGACGCCGTTCTCGGTCTTGGTCACGGCGAGCGAGCCATCGGCGTTCTTCACAAGCCAGCACCAGCCCGAGCCGAACTGGCCTGCGCCCGCGGCCGAGAAGGCCTCTTTGAAGGCGGCGACGGAACCAAAGCTCTCGGTCAGGGCCTTTTCCAGCTCGCCCGGCATGGCCGATGCGCCCGGGCCCATCATTTCCCAGAACTGGTTATGGTTCCAAAGCTGGCTGATGTTGTTGAAAATGCCGTTCTGCGCAACGGCGGTCTTGTTGTAGGTGCCGACGATGATCTCTTCGAGCGACTTGCTCTCCCACTCGGTCCCGGCGATCAGCTTGTTGCCGTTGTCGACATAGGCCTTGTGGTGCAGGTCGTGGTGATATTCGAGGGTCTCGCGCGACATGCCTTTAGAGGCCAGCGCGTCGTGAGCATAGGGAAGATCGGGGAGCGAAAAAGCCATGGGATGTCCTTCGGTCTGAGTTCCTGTTCGCCCCCGTAACAAAACGCGTCACGCGGCGGCGTCAAGCCATTATCACAGATCAAAGCGCGGGACGAAAGCCTTGGCACCTCTTGAATGGACTTTTGGGTCCGCGCGGCTATCCTGTGCGCAAGTAGAACACGGCCAAAGGCCGGCAATCGAACAGGCGCTTTATGACCAAGATCCTCGCCGTCACCTGCATGCGCGACGAAGGCCCCTACGCGGCCGAATGGATCGCGCATCTTCTGGCCGTAGGCGTGGATCATGTACTGGTCTACAGCCACGATTGCGCCGACGGCACGGATCGCCTGCTAGATCTCCTGTCGGCATCGGGCCGCGTAACTCATGCGCCCTTCACCCCCGAAGGCAACAAATCCGTCCAGTGGCAGGCGCTGCGATTGGCCGACAAGCACCCGCTGGTGAAAGCCGCCGATTGGGTGATCTTCCTCGACGCCGACGAATATCCCGTCTTCGACGCCCCTCTCTCCGGCTTCCCCGACCTGATTGCAGCCCTTCCCGAAGGGACCGATGCCGTCGCTCTCCCTTGGCGTCTCTTCGGCAGCGCGGGGCAGGAACGGTTCGACGAGGGCCTGACGCCGGAGCGTTTCACCCGAGCCGCGCCGGCCGATGTGCTCCTGCCCGCCGCGCATTTCTTCAAATCCCTGATCCGCCCCCGCGCCTTTCAAAAGCTCGGCGTGCACCGGCCCAAGAACAAGAAGGAGGCCGCGCCTCGCTGGAACCTCGGCGGCGCTTTGCCCCTCGACCACGCCTTCGCCACCGACGACAGCCGGATCAACCTCTTCGGCTACAACACCGCCGCCGCAAAGGCACGGCTCAACCACTATTCGCTGCGCTCGGCGGAAGAATTCCTCGTCAAACGCGCCCGCGGCCTGCCCAATCAGAAAGGCAAGCCGGTTGATCTTGGCTATTGGGCGGAACGCAATTTCAACACTGTGAAGGACATGAGCTTCGCGCGACATCTCCCTGCGATGAAAGTGAAACTCGCTGAACTCTTGGCCCTGTCAGGCGTGTCGGACGCGACCCGTCACACAAGAGACTGGCACAAAGCCCAGATCGCTTGGCTCCTGACCGACCCCGCAAACGCTCGGCTCCTGTGGCACATGATGCTTCTCGCCAGTAGCACCCCACCCAGCCGCGAGTCGCTTGAACACCATATCGCGCGTCTGAATTCTTGATGAATAGCACCGAGGAAAACTTTGTCGCCCGCTCGGTTACTCATCAAATCGGAGTCACCGACGAGATCGTCTTCGTGGCCGATGTCGACGCTCGACGCTACGCAGAAGCAAGGTCCTCCGGGATGGCCATCGCCTGGAACGTGAAGCGCCGGTCGCCCTTCGCATTCAATGGTTGGAAGGCGCGAACTGAAGAAATCCGCCGATACATCGACCAGGATACCGAGCAAGTCCAGCGGGACAAAACGCTCAGCTCGCTGCGAGAAATTCTCGATGCCGGCGCCCGTGGGTCGATCATGATAGATATGCAAGATCGACGAATTCGCTCCGTCATCTCACCGGAGATGCGTGGGCATCCGGTCTTTTGCTTTAATCGCCTTGCCGGCGAACCGGGGCGCATTCTTTGGCCGCTGCCCAGATATCAGGATTCTGGATCAGACGACTTCCTTGGCAATCTCGATCCGGTTCGTGTTGGTTGGGCCGAGAAGGACGACAAGTTTGCCTGGCGCGGAATTGCAGGGGGGCGGGCGAACCCGCATCTCGACGCACGCCGCGAGAAGGAACGCCTCAAGCCGCTCTTGCGAAAGCTCAAAACCGGGGCGCTCGGCGCAGATCGGGCCAAGGCCCGGCTCCTGACCTTTCCCCGCTTTCGATTTGTCGACCGCTACCTAGAAGACAGTCGGGCCGATGTTGGGTTTGTCGACGGAAACGGTTTCATTCTTCGCAGCGAAGATCTTCTTGAACCCTATGAAAAACCGCGAATTCCGCGAGAGGCGTTTCAGCGGTTCAAGTATCTCGTTGTCCTGCGCGGCCTTGATGTCGGTTCGTCCTTCTATTGGACGATGAACAGTGGCTCTCTCGGGCTTGTCATGGAGACGCCCTTCGAGAGCTTTGCTTCGGTCCATTTCGAGCCCTGGATGCACTATGTCCCGTTCAAAGAAGATCTGTCGGACTTTGAAGAGAACTTTGCCTGGTGCCAAAGCCACCAAGACGAATGCCAAGCCATGACGCGGCGGGCGGCAGAGGTTTGCAAGCTCCTCTCCCGCGCCGATCTGCGTGCGGAAATCCTTCGCAGGGTGGTGGCCGAGGTCAATCGCCTGACCGGCCAGTGATCAGCTGAGCGCGCCTACCGGCCCCGCCTCGGCGCTAACGCGCAGGAGGTCGAAGACGTAGTCGCCGACAGACCGGAACGAGACGACGTGGAACTTTCCCGCCTCGTCCTTCCAGAAGGCCGCAGCCACCTGCCCCACCCGCGAGCGGCGGAAATCTCCGGCACCGAAAGCAGCGGAAGAGAAGTCCACCGGCGCGTTCTTGGCCATGACCTCGGCCGCACCCTCGCCCTCGACGGTCACATAGGCCCGAGCGTCCGAGACGTTCACCGCCAGATGATGGACGCCATTCAGTGCCTTCGAGATCGTCGCCACGGCCTCTTCGGCCTCGGCGTAGGGCACCAGTAGCAAAAGCTCGTCGGGTGACATCCAGACCACCCCGCGCCCGCCCTCGACCAGCGCCTTGCGCTGCGCCGGAACGGCCTGACCGGTGACCTTCTTGACCACGTTCTTCACCTTGGTCGCCGCAAGATCGCCCCTCAGGGTGATCATCCCCTGCAGGCCAGCATCGCGCACCGTCACCGCGCCTTCGGCCACGCGGCCGCCAAGGAAGCTTACCGGCTCAGACATCCTGCTTCTCCCCTGCTTTGTCATAGAAGACCTGATCGACGATCTTGGCCTTCACCGAGGTGCCATCGACCTTCGGAAACTCGATGATCTCGCCCATCCGCTCGGGCCCGCGATGGACAAGGCCCATGGCGATGCCGCGCTTGAGCGTCGGCGAATAATAGGTCGAGGTCACGCGGCCTTGGGTCAGCCGCTGTCCGTTGGCATTATACCCCTCCGCCACCGCATAGGCGCCGTCAGGGATCACCGAGCCATCGAGCGTCTCTAGACCCACGAGCTTCCAGCGCTCGGGATCGGCCATATGGCTGCGCTCCTGCGCGCGCTTGCCGAGGTAGTCGTCCTTCTTCTTGGAGATCGCCCAGCCAAGGCCGAGGTCTTGCGGGATCACGGTCCCGTCGGTCTCGTCGCCGATCATGATAAAGCCCTTCTCGGCCCGCATGACGTGCAGGCCTTCGGTGCCATAGGGCATGATGCCAAACTCTTCGCCGTCCTTCAGGAGCCTGTCCCAGAAGGCGCGGCCATGGCTCGCGGCAACGGCGATCTCGTAGCTCAGCTCGCCCGAGAAGGAGATGCGATAGACCCGCACCGGAAATCCGCCCAGCGTCCCGTCAGCCCACTGCATGAAGGGCAGCGCCTCTTTCGAGACGTCCATACCGCCGAGCTTTTCCAGAAGCTGCCGCGCCTTGGGGCCGACCACGGCCACTTGGGCATATTGCTCGGTCACGTTGGCGACATAGACCTTCCAGTCCCACCACTCGCACTGGAGCCAGTCTTCCATCCAGGCATGGATCCGATCCGCGCCGCCGGTGGTGGTGTGGCAAAGCCAAGTATCCTCGTCGATCCGCGCCACAACGCCGTCGTCGGTGAGGAAGCCGTTCTCGGTGCACATCAGGCCATAGCGGCACTTACCGACAGCAAGGTTCGACATCATGTTCGTGTAGAGCATGTCGAGGAACTTGCCCGCGTCCGGCCCCTTGACGATCAGCTTGCCAAGGGTCGAGGCGTCGAGAAGGCCCACATTCGTGCGGGTGTTGACGATCTCGCGGTTCACCGCGTCATGCAGCCCCTCGCCCTTGCGGGGAAAGCTGTAGGGGCGGCGCCACTGGCCCACAGGCTCGAAATCGGCGCCATTGTCCATGTGCCAACCGTGCATCGGCGTCTTGCGGATGGGCTGGAACAGCTCATCTCGCGCCGCGCCGCCGATCGCACCCATCGAGATGGGGGTGTAAGGCGGGCGGAAGGTCGTCGTGCCGGTCTGCGGGATCGCTTGGTTGAGCGATTGTGACAGGATCGCGAGGCCGTTGATGTTGCTCAACTTGCCCTGATCGGTCGCCATGCCGAGCGTGGTATAGCGCTTGGTGTGCTCGACACTCTCGAAACCCTCGCGGGCGGCGAGTTGCACGTCCGAGACCTTCACGTCGTTCTGATAATCGAGCCAGGCCTTCATCTTCAGTTCAGCCCCTGCCCCCTGCGGCATGAGCCAGACGGCAGCCATCGGCGCCTCGTCCACGTCATTCGCCACGGGCGCCTTGCCGGTCTTGGGCTTGAGGCCCACGGCCTTGGCGGCAGCGCGGCCAGCCGCAGTCGCGTCGGCCAAAACGGCGGTCGAGCCAAGCTCGCCGCTCGCGGTTCCGGCGGTCAGGACAAAGCCCTCGCCATCGGCGCCAGTGGGCGCGCGGGCGGGATCGGGGCGGAACATGGCTTGCGCGTCGTCCCACTTGAGCTTGCCGCCACAATGCGACCAGAGGTGCACGACCGGCGACCAGCCGCCTGACATGGCGACGCAATCGCAAGCGATCTCGTCGATCACCGCGCCTTCGCCGGCCTGCAAGCAGAGCGCAACGCCCGTCACGCGGGTCTTGCCCTTGACCTTGGCGATGGCCTTGCCTTCCTCGACACGGATGCCCCTAGCTTTCGCCTCAGCGCCCAATGCGCCTGCGCCCTCGGGGCGGGCGTCGATGATCGCGGGGACAGAGAGGCCCGCATCCACAAGGGCCAGTGCCGTGCGATAGGCGTCGTCGTTATTGGTGACAACCACGGTGCGGTCGCCCACGGAAACGCCCCAGTTCACGAGGTAATCGCGCACGGCACCAGCCAGAAGAACGCCCGGCAAGTCATTGCCCGCAAAAGACAAAGGCCGCTCGATCGCGCCCGTGGCGGTGATCGTCTGCTTGGCGCGGATGCGCCACAGGCGGTGACGCGGGCCTTTCAGCTCGGGATCATGGTCGGTCAGCCGCTCGTAGCCGAGGATATAGCCGTGGTCATAAACGCCCGCGCCCATGCAGCGGGTGCGGAGCGTCACATTCTCCATCTTTTCAAGGGCTTCAACGGCACCCTTCACCCACTCGTCCGCAGGCTGACCGGCAATCTCGACCCCATCGACAACAGCACGCCCGCCCCAATCGGCGGTCTGCTCCATCAAGAGCACCCGCGCACCGGCCTTGCCCGCCTCGAGCGCCGCCTGAAGCCCGGCGATGCCGCCGCCGATCACCACGACATCGGCGTAGAAATAGAAATGCTCATAGGTATCCGCGTCGCGGTCCTTCGGCGCTTTGCCGAGGCCGGCCGACTGACGAATGAAAGGCTCGTAGATGTGCTTCCAGAAGGGCCGCGGGGTCATGAAGGTCTTGTAATAGAACCCCGCCGGCAGGAACCGCGCGAACAGCGCGTTGATCGCACTGATATCGAACTCGAGCGTCGGCCAGTGGTTCTGGCTCGTGGCATAAAGCCCCTCGAACAGCTCGGTCGTCGTGGCGCGCTGGTTTGGTTCGAACTTGCCGCCCTTGCCAAGGTTAACCAGTGCGTTCGGCTCTTCCGCCCCGCTCGCCACCACGCCGCGCGGGCGGTGGTATTTGAACGACCGGCCGACCATCATCTGATCGTTCGCCAGAAGCGCCGAGGCGAGCGTGTCGCCCTCAAAGCCCTTCAGGCGCTTGCCGTTGAACTGAAACTCAAGGGCGCGGCCACGGTTGAGAAGGCGGCCACCGGAGGCAAGACGCGTGCTCATTTAAACTCCCTCCACGACCAGCCGGGCCTTTTGGCGCTGATCTTGTCTCGCAACTCTTTGGGCGGTTCTTTCGATTGCGCCGGATAGGTCCCGAACACTTCGAGCGTGTTGGTATCCCGCGCCGCAAGGAACCACTTGCCGCAGCCATAGCTGTGCCGCCAACGCTCGAAATGAAGGCCCTTGGGGTTTTCCCGCATGAAGAGATAGCCCTCGAAATCGTCATCCGACGATCCCACCGTCTCGCGCTTGAGATGCGCCTCGCCGCCCGCAGTCAGCTCGGTCTCTTCGGCATCCACGCCGCAATAGGGGCATTGAAGTGTCAGCATATCCCTATCTCCTCAGTGCGCCACACCGGCGGCCACGCTCTCGTCGATGAACTTGCCCTCGCGGAAGCGCCACATGGAAAACTCGTCGGTCAGCGGCGAATAGCCCTTGGCCATCAGCTCGGCCATCGCCCAGCCCGAGCCGGGGATTGCCTTGAAGCCGCCGGTGCCCCAGCCGCAGTTGACGAAGATCCCCTCGACCGGGGTTTTCGACAGGATGGGCGAGCGGTCGCCGGTCATATCCACGATCCCGCCCCACTGCCGCAGCATCTTGAGCCGCGAGATGATCGGGAAGGTCTCGTTGAGCGCGCGGACGGTTTCCTCGATGTGATGGAAGCTGCCGCGCTGGGTATAGTTGTTGAACCCGTCGGTGCCGCCGCCGATCACCATCTCGCCCTTGTCGGACTGGCTCATATAGCCGTGCACGGTGTTGGCCATGACGACCACATCCATGCATGGCTTGATCGGCTCGGACACCAGCGCCTGAAGCGCGAGCGATTCAATCGGCAGGCGGAAGCCAGCCTTTTCGGCCAGAACGCCCGAATGACCGGCTACGACGATGCCGAGCTTGTCGCAATCGATCGCGCCCTTGGTGGTATCGACGCCGATCACCTTGCCGCCCTCGGTGCGAACACCGGTGACCTCGCATTGCTGGATCACATCCATGCCCATGGCGCTACAGGCGCGGGCATAGCCCCAAGCCACCGCATCGTGCCGCGCCGTGCCGCCGCGCGGCTGCCAGAGCGCACCCAAGACCGGATAGCGCGGCCCGTCGATGTTGATAATCGGCACCAGCTCTTTCACCCGCTGGGGCGAGATGAACTCGGTGTCCACGCCTTGCAGCTTGTTGGCATGCGCCGTGCGTTGATAGCCGCGAATCTCGTGCTGGGTCTGGGCCAGCATCATGACGCCGCGCGGGCTGAACATCACGTTGTAATTCAGATCCTGGCTCATCGTCTCGTATAGCGAGCGGGCCTTTTCATAGATCGCGGCGGATGGATCTTGCAGATAGTTCGAGCGGATGATCGTCGTGTTGCGGCCCGTGTTGCCGCCGCCGAGCCAACCCTTTTCGAGGATGGCGACGTTTTTGATCCCGTAGTTCTTGCCAAGGTAATAGGCGGTGGCGAGTCCATGGCCACCGGCGCCGACGATGATCGCGTCGTATTTCTTCTTCGGTTCAGGGCTTCTCCAGGCGCGTTCCCAACCGGTGTGGTGGCGCAAGGCTTCGCGGGCGATGGCAAAGGCGGAATAGCGTTTCATGTCGGGCCGAATCCCTCTTCTCAGATGCGGAGTCTCCGCGAGGTCTTACTGTCCTTCTGAGCCCAATCAAAGGCGACTGGCAACGCCGCAAATTCGCGAAATAGCGACATGGGCGCGTTCATGGGTCGGAAACCGCCGGTCATGGCGCCGCAGCCCCCTTTCCCCTCGGGGCCCGCACCGCTAGGTATGGGAAAGTTTTGCGGAGGCCCCATGCTCTTTTGGTCCATCAGCCTGATCCTTGCGGTGATCACGACCGTCTTTCTTGCCTTGCCGCTGTGGCGCGGCCTGTGGGGGAGTGGTGAGGGGCGCACCGACATTGCGATCTACCGTGATCAGCTGGCCGAAGTTGCCCGCGATCTCGAGCGCGGCGTTCTGAGCGAGGAAGAAGCTGAACGCACCCGCACCGAGGTCGCCCGCCGCCTGCTCGCCGCCGACAAGGCGGGGGCTGGCGCATCGACGACCGGTCCCGCCCGTATGGGACGCGTGCTCGCGGTTGTCGTTGTCCTCGGTGTCGGCCTTGGCGCTTTGGCGCTCTACGCGAGCCTCGGCGTTCCCGGCTATCCCGACCTGCCGCTGACCGAACGCCTCGCTGCGGCCGACGAGATGCGCGCCAACCGCCCTTCGCAGCTTGAAGGGGAAGAGGCGGCCGCCCAGTTGCCCAAGCCCGACGTTGGAGCGACCGAAGACTACATCACCATGGTCGACCAACTCCGCGCCATCGTCATGACCCGCCCCGACGACCAGCAAGGCTGGGAGCTCTTGGCCCGCCACGAGGCTTCACTTGCCAACTATGCCGCCGCCGCCCGGGCGCAGTCGCATCTGATCGAGTTGCGCGGTCCTTCGGCAAGCGTTGAGGACCTAGTCAACCTTGCCGACATGATGGTGGCCGCCACCGCCGGCGAAGTCTCGCCGGAGGCAGAGACCGTCCTGCGCGAAATTCTGCGCCGCGATCCTGAAAATCTTGCGGCTCGCTATTACCTCGGCCTTCTCTACGCCCAGACCGACCGCCCCGACGTGGCCTTCCGCCTCTGGCGTGTGGTGGTCGAAAGCGGCCAGAACGAAATTATCCACGTCAAACTCGCCCGTGGGCAGATCGAAGAGGCGGCCTTCCGCGCCGGCGTCGACGATTATGCCCTTCCGCCCGAACGCGGCCCGAACGCGGCCCAGATGGCCGATGCCGAGAATATGAGCGAGGAAGATCGCACCGCGATGATCGAGGGCATGGTTGCGCAGCTCTCCGAGCGGCTTGCAAGCGACGGCGGCACCGCCGACGAATGGGCCCGCCTGATCACGGCCTATGGTGTTTTGGGCAAGACCGACCGGGCGCTCGCGATTTATCAAGAGGCCGAGCTGGTCTTTGCTAGCTCTGAAAGCGCCCTGTCGAAAGTCCGCGCCGCGGCCGCCGAGGCAGGCGTCGGGCCATGATCTGCGCCTCCGCCGAGGAGTTTGTCGCTGCCCTGCCCTCTTTCGGGGCGATCTGCGGGCTAGACCTCGGCACGGTGACCATCGGCGTGGCTGTTTCCGACAGCCTGCGCTCGGTCGCCACGCCGCTTGAGACGATCAAGCGCAAGAAATTCACCCTCGACGCTGCCCGTCTTTTGGAAATCACCAAAGCGCGAGATATCAAGGGCATCGTCCTTGGCCTGCCGATGAATATGGACGGCTCCGAAGGCCCGCGCTGTCAGGCGACCCGCGCCTTCGCCCGCAATCTTGAACGCCTCACCGATCTGCCCATCGCCTTCTGGGACGAGCGCCTTTCAACCGTGGCCGCCGAGCGGGCGCTCTTGGAGGCGGATACGTCGCGCAAACGTCGCGATGAGGTGATCGACCATGTGGCGGCGGGGTATATCCTGCAAGGACTGCTCGACAGGCTGGCCTATATGGGGCGCGGATAATGGCGGAACTGGACGGAACCGACGAAGTTTGGAAGCGCGAAGAGGTCGAAAGCCCCTGCGTGAAGATCTGCGTCGTCCATCCGGCGGCTCGGCTGTGCACCGGATGCTATCGCTCTATTGACGAGATCGGCTCATGGGGCCGGATGACCCCCGAAGAGCGCCGCGCTGTGATGGCCGAGCTACCCTCGCGGGCAGGGCTTCTCAAACAGCGCCGCGGCGGACGCGCTGCACGGCTCGCTGGCGAGAGCTAGTCCGCCCTCAACCAATCCCGCATCTCTTTGAACTCAGGACGGAGATAGGCGATGACGCGCCCTTCCGGCGGGGCGCTGTCTTTCGGCCCCCAAGGGGCAACACCATGGAGCGTCAGGCGGTGCACAAGGATCGACTGGCCCAGCGCCAACGGAACCTCGACCCGCTCGCAGGTCTCGAACACCTC
>JBFEXG010000291.1:0-3071 GCA_041546005.1 Paracoccaceae bacterium | reverse complement strand
TCGGGGTCTTCGTAGAAGACCGCCTCGGTGCCGTTGCCGTGGTGCACGTCCCAGTCGAGAACGGCCACCCGCTGCGCGAGGCCAGTCGCTTGCGCGGCGCGAATGGCGATGGCGATGTTGGCGAGAAGGCAGAACCCATTGGGGAAATCCGGCAGGCAGTGATGCCCCGGCGGGCGCGAGAGGGCGTAGGCATTGTCCACCTCGCCCCTGAGCACCGCGAAGAGGGCATCGCGGGCGATGCCGGCCGAAAGCGTGGCGATCTCGTAGCCGCCAGGGCCAAAGGGCGTGCGACGGCCAAGCTCGCCGCCTTGGGCGTCCGACAGCGCCTTGAACTTGTCGAGATAGCTTGCGGGGTGCACCCGCAGGAGCTCTTCCCGCGTCGCAGGCTCGGCCGAAGCAAGCCGCAATTCCTTGGTCAGCCCCGTCACATCCATCAGGTTCTTGAGCCGCCGCTTGGTCTCGGGGTTTTCGGGCAGGCCCCCGCTCGCCGCAGGCTGCACAAGGCCGCCCACCGGCAGCATCCCCGCATAATTGCCGCCGCCGTGCCAGAAACAGCGCTCGTCCCAATAGAATCCTGTGGTCATGGTGCCTCCCGAATTTGCCGCCACTCTTGCTGATGCGGCTGGCCCTGCCAAGGGCCGCGAAACGTGCTAGGGCGAGGGCATGAGCGAAGACCTCTCCCATCTGGTCCATGAAGGCGCCGAGATCGCCGTGCGGGTCACGCCCAAAGCGAGCCGCGACCGGATCGTCGTCGAAGAAGGCCAGATCAGGGTCTATGTCACCACCGTCCCCGAAGACGGCAAGGCCAACGCGGCGGTGCAAAAGCTTCTCGCCAAGGCGCTGGGCATCCCGAAATCGCGGCTGACGCTCATTCGCGGGCAGACCTCGCGCGACAAGGTCTTTCGGGTCGGCTGACTATTCTTCTTCTTCGGCAGCCTTGAGCCGATAGATGCCCTCGGGCAGATCGAGCGCCGCCTCGAGATCACGCAGCTGAGTCATCGAAAGCGTGATCGTCATCACCTGATCGGTGCGCGGATCAAGCTGTTCGATGGTGATGCAATCCTCGAAAGCATTGATCGTGATATCTTCCTTGAGGGCGCTTGGGCCCTCGTCGATCAACGTCACAACCGTCGCGTCAAACTCGTGTTCGATGGTAAACATGGGCCCAGCCTAGCGTGCAGGTTTTTCTTGGCAAGCGTTGGCTCTTGGATAACCTAACATGGGGCAGGGGAGGCTAAGATGATCCGAAGAGAATGGAACAAGTTCAAGATGCGGGTGATCTGGTCGAGCGCTGGATTTGTCCATGTGTGGAAGACGGAATCCTCGCTCCATCAGTGGGTTGTCTTGAATATCGCATCCGCACTTCTGGCCTTTGTCCTGCCGCTCACCGGCCTTGAGCGGGGCGTGCTCCTGATGGGCGGAATCATGGTTCTGGCCGCCGAATGCATGAACACCGCGATCGAACGCGTGGTTGACGACATCTCGACTGAAAAGCGCGACCGCGCACGGCAAGCCAAGGACTCAGGAAGCGCGGCGGTCGCGATCATGGGGCTGGCCGTGCTCGCCGCTTGGATTTGCATCATCTTCGGCCTTGTCGCGCGCAGCTAGGCGCTGTCGCCGTTCTTCACATGACGAATGTCAGGATGCAGGGCCTTGCCGAGGATATGCTCGTCTCGGTGGATTACCTTGGCGGCGGGGCCGACGATCTCGGGGTCGGGCGGCAGGGCGATCTCGGGGTCCTTGTCGGGATAGTCGAGTGTCGAGAGGAAATGCCGCATACAGTTGATGCGCGCGCGCTTCTTGTCGTTTGACTTGATCACCGTCCAGGGCGCGTCGGCGGTGTCGGTATAGAAGAACATCGCCTCTTTGGCCTCGGTATAATCGTCCCAGCGGTCAAGGCTTGCCTTGTCGATGGGCGAGAGCTTCCAGCGCTTGAGGGGGTCTGTTTCGCGCGAGAGGAAGCGCCGCCGCTGCTCGGCTTGGGTGACAGAAAACCAGTATTTATAAAGCCTTAGGCCGGAACGGACGAACATCCGTTCAAGCTCGGGCGTCTCCCGCATGAACTCGAGATACTCGTTCGGCTCGCAAAACCCCATGACCCGCTCGACGCCTGCGCGGTTATACCAGCTGCGGTCGTAGAAAACCATTTCGCCGCTCGTTGGCAGGTGCTGGATGTAGCGCTGGAAGAACCATTGGCCCTTTTCCTCGGGCGTGGGTTTGTTAAGCGCCACGACCCGCGCGGTGCGCGGATTGAGGTGCTCCATATAGCGTTTGATTGTGCCACCCTTGCCGGCCGCGTCGCGCCCTTCGAACAAGAGAACGAATTTTTGCCCCGTCTCTTGCGCCCAATGCTGAACCTTCAAGAGTTCGGCCTGAAGCTGGGCTTTCTCCGCCTCATAGGTCGCCCTGTCCAGTTTCGGCGCATCGTTGGCGATGGTCTCGTCGATGGGCTGGGGCGTGTCGGCGGTTTGGTCCATGAGGGGCTCCCTTTGCTTGATCCGGCCCTCCTATCAGAATTCGGGCGCTGCGGCTTTGACGTGGGTCATGGTTGCCCAGATTGATCCGGATCAAGGCGTGAGTGGCAACGATGGGTGAACTTGGGGCCGCTGAAACAGGAGAGTTCGATGTTTGGAGTGAAAACAATCGCCCATCACGCGGGCCTCATGGAACGGATGGCTGATACCGTCGGCGCCGATCTGCGGGAAGCAATTGCCGACCACCGGCTGAGTGCCGCAGAGTATCGCACGGCCGTGATCCGCTGCACCACTTGTGACGGCGCCGAAGAATGCCCGCATTGGATTGATAGCCATGCTCACGCCGAGCGCGCGCCGGCCTATTGCCAAAACCGCGATCTTCTTGAGCGGATATCGCCCGCTGAGGCTTGAGGCCGCCTGATGCCGGTGGCAGGGTTCGCTCATGCGGATCCTTGAAAACGTGATAGCCGACCGCGGCTCGCGCTATGCGGTGTCGGGTGCTGATGTCGGCTCGGCCGAGGACGTAAAAGATTTCATCAAAGCCCTTTGCCGCAACAAGAAGTTTGCCAAGGCAACGCACAACAGCTGGGCCGTTCT
>JBFEXG010000218.1:0-4210 GCA_041546005.1 Paracoccaceae bacterium | reverse complement strand
GCGAGCCACATGAGCTGGGCCGGATGGACCGACACGCCGCGGAGCTGACCGATCTCATAGGCCGCAGCCATGGTGTGCAGCATGGAAAAGGACGAGCCGCCGCCAGTGTCCGTGGCAAGGCCCACGCGAAGTCCGGCTGAGGCAAGTCCCATCAGGTCAAAAAGGCCCGAGCCGATGAAGGTATTGGACGTCGGGCAGTGGATAAGTGAGGCGTCCACCTCGGCCAGCCGCGCCCTTTCGCGCTCTTCGAGCCAGATCGAATGGCCATAGAGGCCCTTGGGGCCGAGGAGGCCGAATTTTTCGTAGGTGTCGAGGTAGTCACGCGCCTCGGGGAAGAGGCTGCGCACCCAGTCGATCTCGGGGATCTGCTCGGAAAGGTGGGTCTGCATCGGGCAGTCGGGGTATTCGCCCCAGAGCGCGCCAAGCGCCTCAAGCTGTTCGGGTGTCGAGGTCGGCGAGAAGCGCGGGGTGATGGCGTAGGTCGCGCGGCCCTTGCCATGCCATTTCTGCAAAAGCGCCTTGCTGTCGTCATAGGCCGATTGCGCCGTGTCGCGCAGCCCGTCCGGCGCGTTGCGATCCATGCAGGTCTTGCCGGCGATCACCGCCATGTTCCGCGCGGCCGCTGCTCCGAAGAAAGCATCGACGCTTTCGGGATGGATCGTGCAAAAGCTCGTCAAAGTCGTCGTGCCATGCGCGAGCGCCAGATCGAGCGTCCGGCCCGCCACCTCATCGGCATAGGCGCGGTCGGAGAAACGGGTTTCCTCGGGGAAGGTATAGGTATTCAGCCAGTCAATAAGCTGTTTGCCCCAGCTGGCGATGATTCCGGTCTGGGGATAGTGCATATGGGCATCGACAAAGCCTGCGGTGATCAGGGCTTTGCCATAATCGGTCACTTGCGCATCCGGATGCGCCCGGCGCAAGTCGTCGGCCTCGCCCACAGCGGCGATGCGAGCGCCCTCAACGAGGACAGCTCCCCGCGAGGAGACGCGTGTGACTTCGCTCCAGTCGCTCTGAAACGGATCGCCGGTGAAAGCCAGTGTCTGGCCGAGAAGAAGATGCTTGGACATGGCGCCACATTACGCGGCCCGATCTTCTTGGTAAATCGACCATTGGACGAGGCAGTTTCAATAATCCAAGGATAATCGCGCCCCGTTTCGCCGCGCTCGTATTTCTTTCCTGCCCATGGTTGTTCCTTACCGCCGAGCCGCTATGTTGCGCGCAAACGGGGGGCCGGCATGAGCGACCAGATTCTCGAACACGAGGAAGACGAAGAAGAAGCCTTCGGCGTCACCGACCGCCTCGTTGAAGAGGTGATCGAGGCTGTCGATGCGTCTGACGCCGCGGCGCTCGGCGCGCTGCTTGATCCCCTGCACCCTGCCGACGTCGCCCATGTCATCGAGTTGATCGACCCGCGCGAGCGGCGCGATCTTCTGAGCGTCTGGAAAGGCGGGATGGATGGCGACATCCTTTCCGAACTCGACGAAGGCCTGCGCGAAGAGATCATCGAGTCGCTCGAGCCGGCCGAGCTGGCCGAAGCGGTCCGCGAGCTTGAATCCGATGACGTGGTCGACCTTGTCGAATACCTCGATGAAGAGCAGCAGGAGGCCGTTCTCGAAGCTCTCGACGCGACCGAGCGGGTCGCCGTCGAAAAGGCACTGGCCTATCCTGAGGAATCCGCTGGCCGCCATATGCAGTCCGAGGTGGTCAAGGTTCCCGAGCACTGGACGGTGGGCGAGGCGATTGATTTCCTGCGCTCGGACGTCGAGTTGCCGGACCAGTTTTATCACGTCGTCATGGTGGACCCGCGGATCAAGCCGGTGGGCTATGTGACCCTCGGGCGCGTTCTGTCGAGCAAACGAACCACAAAGCTGCGCGACATCACCGAGGACAGTTTCCGCACCTTCCATGTTGAGGATACCGCCGCCGATGTGGCTCATGCCTTCAACCACTATCACCTGATCTCGGCGCCGGTGGTCGACGACGACGACCGGCTCGTGGGTATGATCACCATCGACGATGCCATGACGCTGCTCGACGAAGAGCACGAGGAAGATATCCTCCGCCTCGCCGGTGTTGGCGAAGGTAGCCTTTCGGACACGGTGATTGAGACCACCAAACAGCGCCTGCCTTGGCTTGCGGTGAACCTTGTGACGGCTGTGATTGCCTCGGGGGTGATCGCGCTGTTCGAGGAAACCATCGCGGGCCTCGTGGCACTGGCGGTTCTCATGCCCATCGTCGCCTCGATGGGCGGAAATGCCGGCACCCAGTCGCTGACCGTTGCGGTGCGCGCCATCGCGACCCGCGATCTGACAAGCGCCAACGTCTGGCGCGTGATCCGCAAGGAGGCGTTGGTGGGGTTGGTCAATGGCATCATCTTTGCCGTTGCCATGGGCCTTGTCGGATGGGTCTGGTTCGGGACGCCGATGCTCGGCGTCGTGATCGCTGTGGCAATGGTCATCAACCTGATCATTGCGGGCCTCGCCGGGACGATGATCCCTGTGCTCCTTGAGAAATTTGGTATCGACCCCGCGCTCGCCTCGGGCGCTTTCGTGACAACCGTGACCGATGTCGTGGGCTTCTTCGCGTTCCTCGGCCTTGCAGCACTTGTGCTGATATGACGGGCCCCGATCTTCCCGCCATCAAGGCCGAGGCCCGCAAGGCCGCCTTCGCCCGCCGCAAGGTGGCGCATGAGGCGGGGGTTGGCTCGGCGGCGCTCCTGTCGTCGGTCCTTGCCGGATATCGCGGCGTGCCAGTCGCGGGCTATATGGCGATGCGGACCGAAATTGATCCGACGGCCGCAATGGAAGAGGCCGCCGCCCATGGGCCGGTGGGTGTTCCGGTGATCCTCGGCAAGGCTCAGCCCCTCAAATTTCGCCGCTGGGAGCCCGACTGCGAGATGGTCGACGGCGAGTTCGGCGCGCGCATCCCGGCTTCGGGCGAGTGGATCACGCCTGAAATCCTAATCGTTCCTCTTGTGGCCTTTGACCGGAAAGGTGGACGTCTCGGTTATGGCGGGGGGTTCTATGACCGGACGCTGGAGCTTTTGCGCGCAGCGAAGCCAACGCTGGCGATCGGCTTCGCCTATGGTGCGCAAGAGGCCGAGAACCTGCCGCTCGAGTCGACCGATCAGCCGCTCGACATGATCGTGACCGAGGCCGAGATCATCGAGCCGCGCCGCTGATCGCTCCGCTTGCCCTTTGCGTTGCCCCCGCCTAGAGGTGAAGCATGAAGATACTCTTTCTTGGTGATGTCGTAGGGCGTGGCGGACGCGCCGCTGTCGAACGCGAAATCCCGCGTCTGCGCGCGGCGTGGAAGCTCGATTTCGTCGTGGTCAATGGCGAGAACGCGACCGGCGGGATGGGCCTGAGTGCAGGCCACGCCAAAGCAATCCTCGATGCAGGCGCCGATGTGATCACCCTTGGCGATCACGCCTTCGACCAGAAGGATATGTTCGCCTATGTCGAGCAGGAGCCGCGCATCCTTCGCCCCCTCAACTATGCCAAGGCCGCGCCGGGCAAGGGCGCGCGGGTGTTCAATGCCGCCGGTGGCCGCAAAGTGCTTGTCGCGCAGGTGCTGGGCCAGGTTTTCATGAAGCGGCCCTTCGACGATCCCTTTTCGGCCATTGACGGTGTTCTGCGACAATACCCGCTGGGCGGCCTCGTGCAGGCGAGCCTTGTCGATATGCACTGCGAGGCGACCTCCGAGAAGATGGCGATGGGCCATTTCTGTGATGGCCGCGCGAGCGTGGTGGTGGGCACCCACACCCATGTCCCGACGGCGGACGCGATGATCCTGCCGGGCGGAACCGCTTATCTTACTGACGCAGGTATGTGCGGCGATTACCACTCGGTCATCGGCATGAAGAAAGACGAGCCGATGCGCCGCTTCATTACAGGCATGGCCAAGGAACGCTTCGAGCCGGCGATGGGCGAGGTGACGGTCTCGGGCCTCTATATCGAAACCGACGACCGCACGGGCAAGGCCACGCGGGTCGAGATGGTGCGCCAAGGCGGGCGTCTGGCCGCCGCGGGGCCCGCATGAACCGCAATCTGACCCTGTTTGCACTGCTTGGCGCGGTGGGGACAGGCTGGGGCAGCACCCAGGTCCTTGGCAAATGGGCGACCTCGACGGGCTATCAGCCCTTCGGTCTGATCTTCTGGCAATTCGTGATTGCGACGTTGGTCCTTGGCGGGGTCACGATTGCGCGCGG
>JBFEXG010000213.1:0-4345 GCA_041546005.1 Paracoccaceae bacterium | reverse complement strand
CGTCATCCGCCACGACACGGGCGTTCCCATGGTCATCAGGTATGCGCCGCGGTGATGATAGACGACCCCCTTGGGGCGGCCGGTGGTGCCGGAGGTATAGTTGAGCGCGAGGCTCTCCCATTCGTCTTGCGGCATGATCCAGTCGAAATCGGGATCGCCAGTGGCGATGAAATCCTCATAGAGGGTCGCGGTGCCGGTGGGGGCAAAATTCGAGGCCGGGTCATGGGCTTCAATGACCAGCGGGGCTGGGCCTTCCATCTTGGCGATGGCGGCCCGGACGAGCGGCATGAATTGGCTGTCGGCGATAACAGCCTTGGCGCCGCCGTGGTCGAAGATATAGCCGACCGTGTCATCCTCAAGCCGGGTGTTAATCGTGTTGAGAACCGCGCCGCAGGCGGGCACGCCGAAAGAGGCCTCGGCCTGCGCGGGCAGGTTGGGAATGAGGGTCGCCACCACATCGCCTGGCTCGATCCCGGCCTTGGCGAGCGCCGAGGCAAGGCGGCTCACGCGGGCATAATATTCGGTATAGGTCTTGCGGAAGCTTCCATAGACTACGGCCTCGCGATCCGGGAAGAGCTGTTTGGCGCGGCGCAAATGGCTCAACGGTGTGAGCGGCACAAAGTTGGCCGCGCATTTGTCGAGCCCGGTTTCATCTTGCATCCAACCCATGGTGTCCTCCCGAAACTTCCCTGTAATGTCGCTTTGGGGCAAGCCTTGCCCCCGCCGCGATCCTATCTGATATCAACCAAATTCATCGGACAAATAAAATGCAGTCTCAGACCAACCGTAACCTAATTGCGGCATCCCTCGTGGTTTCCGCGATGGCTTTGTTCGGTTTGATCGATAATTTCATTCGCCTTGCGGCTGAATCAGGCGGGCTTTGGCAATTCCATTTCTTGCGATCAATTCTGGCGCTGGCTTGTATCTGGGGCATCGCAGTCTGGCGAGGCATCGCGCTGCGGCCAAAAAGCGCGGGACGGGTTCTCTTGCGCTCGGCGCTCACCTCGATCGCCATGGTGATCTATTTCGGCTGCCTCGGCTTTATGCCCATCGCCCAAGTTGTGGCGGGGCTTTTCACCGCGCCGATATTTGTCGTGGTCTTTTCGGTCCTGTTCTTTGGCGAGAAGGTCGGGCCCCGGCGCACGATTGCCGTGGCTATCGGCTTTGCTGGCGCCATCCTTGCGATCCGCCCAGAGGCCTCGGCCTTTACGGTCTGGACGATCCTGCCGGTCCTAGCCGGCGCCATCTATGCCATGGGCAATATCGCCACGCGCCGCTGGTGCGAGGGGGAGGGGACGTTCACGCTTCTCGGCGGGTTCTTCCTGACGATGACGGTCTGGGGTTTCCTCGGCGTGAGTTTTCTCGCCATCCATCCCTTGCCGGTGCCGGAAGGGGGCGATGGGTTCATCACCCGCGGCTGGTCGCCGCTTGAGGGAATCTTCCTTGTGATGATTATCGTTCAGGGGATCGGCTCGGTTCTGGGCGTGGGCCTGACGATCCGCGCCTATCAGCTGGCCGAGGCTGCTTTCGTTGCCGTGTTCGAGAATATGCTTCTCGTCTTTGCCACGCTCTGGGCGATCATCCTTTGGGGCGAATGGCCTGATGCGCTGGGCTTTCTCGGCCTCTTCCTGATCCTCGTGGCGGGGATCACCATTGCCTTGCGTTCGGAGGCGCCGCCGGTCGAGCAGGCCGCCAGCGTGGCCGAATGATCCTTTCACGCGGCCGCCGCTATATCTTCGTCCATATCCCCAAGACGGGAGGGACGGCGATGGCGCTGGCGCTTGAGGGGCGGGCGAAATCCGACGATATCCTGATCGGCGATACACCCAAGGCGGTGAAGCGGCGCGGGCGGCTCAAGGGGGTGGAGACTGCTGGACGGCTTTGGAAGCATTCGACACTAGCCGATATCGAAGGGCTCGTAAGCCGCGAGGAAATGGACGATTTCCTGATCTTCACCCTCGTCCGCAATCCTTGGGACCGGATGGTGAGCTATTACCACTGGCTCAAGGAGCAGAGTTTCGATCACCCCGCCGTGGCGCTGGCGCGGGACTTGCGCTTTGCGGATTTCCTTCGCCATCCGCAGACGGTCGCTTCGGTCAAAGCCACCCCGTATGGCAGCTACTTGCGCGATGGCTCTGGCCGCGAGCGGGCAGGCCATTTCGTTCGGATCGAGCATTTCGCAGAGGATTTCGCCCCCGTGGCGGCGCATCTGGGGTTTGATGTAGTTCTTGATCGCGTCAACGAAAGCGCACGCGACCGCGATTGGCGGGGCTACTACGATGCCGCGCTCGCGGATCATGTGCGGGACATCTGCGCCGAGGATATCGCGCGGTTTGGCTATAGGTTCGAGGAGGTAGCGCATGGTTGAGCGCAAAATGATCACCGATCCCAACGTCTTCTTCGAGCTCGGCTGCGGACGCTGCGATCGCTACGCCACGCCCGAATGCACCACGCGCACTTGGCTTGAAGGCATCCTCGATCTGCGCCGCATCTGCCGCGATCTGGGGCTTGAAGAGGTCGCCAAATGGGGCCACCCGACCTACATGCACGCAGGCCGCAACATCGCGATCATGGGGACGTTCAAGGAAAACTATCGCCTGACATTCATGAACGCCGCGCTGATGAAAGACCCTGAGGGCATCTTGCAACGGCAAGGTGCCAACACGCGACATCCCGACATGATCTTCTTCACCGACAACAAACAGGTGAAGGCGATGGAGCCGGTGATCCGCGCCTATCTCAAGGAAGCGATGGGCTATGCCGAACAGGGCCTCAAGCCCGAGAAGGTCGTGCACGAGGTCGAAATGCCCGAAGAGCTGATCGAGGCGCTCGATTCCGATCCGGAGCTGGCCGAAGCCTTCGAAGCGCTCACGCCGGGGCGCAAGAGGGCCTATGCCTATGCGCTCAATTCAGCCAAGCAATCCAAGACCCGCTATGACCGGATCGAGAAATTCCGCGACAAGATATTCGCCGGCAAAGGCCCGCTCGACCGCTAGAAGAATGGCCCCGGAATGTCCGGGGCCCTACTCGTTTAGGCGGCTTTATTGGTGGTGCCGAAGCGTCCGTAGAAGCTCTGGCCCTTGCCGGCCATTTCCCGCAGGAGGGCCGGGCAGGCAAAGCGATCGCCGTAAGCTTCGGTGAGTTGGTCGCAGCGGTCGGCGGCATAGGCCGCGCCGAGCATATCGAGCCAGCTGAACGGGCCGCCCGACCAGGGGGCAAAGCCCCAACCGAGGATCGCGCCCACGTCGCCTTCGCGGATATCGGTCAGGACGCCGTCTTCAAGGGCGCGGACGGCCTCGAGCGCTTGGGCAAACATCAGCCGGTGCTGGACGGTGGTCAGATCGGGCTGATCCTCGGCCACGGGGAACTTGGCGGCGAGACCCTCCCAAAGGCCGGTGCGCTTGCCCGCCTCGTCATAGGCGTAAAAGCCGCTCTTGGATTTGCGGCCCAAGCGGCCCTGATCCACCATCCAGAACACCACATCATCCACCGCGCTATCGGGATAGGCATCGCCCATGGCCGCCTTGGTGGCCTTGGCGATCTTGGCACCGAGATCGAGCGAGGTCTCGTCGATGAGCTGCAGCGGTCCGAGCGGCATGCCCATCATGCGGGCCGCGTTTTCGACGAGCGCAGGCGCCACGCCCTCGGCCACCATCCGCATCCCCTCGTTGAGATAGGGGATGATGCAGCGGTTGGCGTAGAAGAACCGCGCGTCATTGACGACGATCGGCGTCTTGCGGATCTGCCGCACGAAATCGAGCGCCTTGGCCACGGCCCGCTCGCCGGTTTTCTTGCCCTTGATGATCTCGACAAGGTTCATCTTGTCGACGGGCGAGAAGAAGTGGATGCCGATAAACTGCTCGGGCCGGGCCGAGGCGCGGGCGAGGTCGGTGATCGGCAGGGTCGAGGTATTGGTGGCGAAGATGCAATCGGCGCCGATGATCGCCTCGACCTTCTGGGTCATCTCGGCCTTGACGCCGGGATCCTCGAACACCGCCTCGACGATCAGGTCACAGCCCTTGAGCGCCTCGAGATCCGGGGTCGCCGTGATACGGGCCAGAACCTCGGCCTTCTTCTCGGGCGTCACCTTGCGGCGCTGGATGCCCTTGTCGAGGATACCTTCGGAATAGGCCTTGCCCTTGTCGGCGGCGGCCTGATCCCGGTCGACCAGAACCACCTCGATCCCGGCATTGGCCGAGACATAGGCAATGCCCGCGCCCATCATGCCCGCGCCGAGAACGCCGACCTTCTGTACGCGCTGGTCGGCGACGGCAGGGCGGTTCGCGCCTTTCTCGAGCGCTTCCTTGCTCACGAACAGCGAGCGGATCATGGCCGAGGAGGAGGG
>JBFEXG010000354.1:0-2199 GCA_041546005.1 Paracoccaceae bacterium | reverse complement strand
GGCATAGCCTCCGGCCCCGAAATCTTTCAGAGCCTCGGGATCGGTCAGGCGATTGTCGACGATATAGCGGGCCATCGCGCCGCGGGCCTGTTTGGCAAAGAACGAAACGATGCGCGGCTGGCCGTTCTTCACTTCCATGAATTGCGGCGTGATCACCCGCAGCTTGAGCGCCTTGTTGTCGACCGCGCCGAAATATTCCTGACTGGCGCAGTTGACGAGGATATCGGTCCCCGCCTCGGCAGCCAGCCGCGTCAGCTCTTTCGACAGGCTCTCGCCCCAGTAGTCATAAAGGTTCTTCCCCCGCCGGGTTTTCAGGCGGCTACCCATCTCTAGACGGTAGGGCTGAATGCCATCGAGTGGGCGCAGAAGGCCATAAAGCCCGGACAGGATCCGCAGATGCCCCTGCGCCCAGCGCAGCTCGTCTTCCGACATGGTTCCGGCATCGAGGCCCGTGTAGGTATCGCCATCGAAGGCAAATGCCGCCGGTTTGATGGCGTTGGCTTCCGGCTCGTCCTGAAAATCGCGGAACCGGTCACGGTTGAGGCGGGCGAGGTCGTCGGAAATGCTCATCAGTTTCTTCAGATCGCCTAGCGTCAGGTTCCGCGCCGTTTTGGCTAGGCGCGTGGCCTCGGCCCGATAGGCGGGCTCGGTCGGCGCGTGCGGCACGGGCGAGAAATCAAGCGCCTTGGCGGGCGAGATCACTACGAGCATGGCAGTCTCCTTTTCAGGCGATAGCTAGCCAGACAGGCGGGCAGGTTCAACCGCCCTGCAGGATTTCAAGGAAGGCGGGGCCGAAACGTTCGGCATGCCGCGCCCCGATGATCCGCTCGATCCCGCCCAGATCGGCGGGGTGAGCCTCGGCCAAACGGGCCAGCACTGAGGCGTTGCAGCTCATCGGTTTGCCGGTGCCATCCTCGCCACGGGCAAGTCCGTTCTGCGCCTCAAGAAGCTGGTCATAGACCGACCCCGCCTCTTTCCCCGCAAGCTTGCGCCGCCTTGGGTGCAGCGCCTCGGCCTCGCCCGCGATCACCTCGAGGAAGGCCATGCCGTAGTGTTCGAGCTTCTTCGCCCCCACGCCGCCAATCCGTGCCATCTGATCGAGCGTGGCAGGGCGGGTCTCGGCCATCTCGATCAGGGTCTTGTCGTTGAAGATGATATAGGCTGGAACGCCCGCCGCCTCGGCCAGTGCCCGCCGCTTTGCCTTCAGCGCGGACAGAAGCGGCGCGTCCTCGTCGCTGACCAGCATCTTGACCTTTGGCCCCGATCCCTTGGCCGCGCGGATCGTATCGGCGCGAAGCTGGATCGTCTCTTCGCCGCGCAGGATCGGGCGGGCGCGGTCGGTCATCCGCAGGCCGCCGTGCATCTCGGGATCGGGGCGGATCAGGTCATGCCCCATCATCTGCCGAAAGATCGCCTGCCACTGGCGGCGGTCATAGGCTTTGCCCACGCCATAGGTCGGCAAGCTGTCGTGGCCGTTCTGGCGAACCTTGTCGGTCTCGCCCCCCAGAAGGATGTCGATCAGATGCCCCGAACCAAACCTCTCGCCAGTGCGCAGGACGGCGGAAAGGGCCATGCGGACAGGCTCTGTCCCGTCAAACACCTCGGCGGGCTTGTCGCAGAGATCGCAGTTACCGCAATGGTCCGCTTCCTCACCAAAGTAGTGAAGCAAGGCATGGCGGCGGCAATCAAGCGCCTCGGCCAGCCCCAAAAGCGCATTGAGCCGCCCGTGGTCAGCCATCCGCCGCTCGGGCGGGGCGAGGCCCTCGTCGATCTGTTGGCGGCGAAAGCGGATGTCGTCGGGGCCGAAGAGGGTGAATGCCTCGGCCGGCGCACCATCGCGGCCCGCGCGGCCGATTTCCTGATAATAGGCCTCGATGGATTTCGGCAGATCGGCATGGGCGACCCAGCGGATATCCGGCTTGTCGATCCCCATGCCGAAGGCCACGGTGGCAACGACGATCAACCCGTCTTCCTGCTGAAACCGCGCCTCGGTGATCCGCCGATCCTCGGCATCCATCCCGCCGTGGTAATGGGCGCTGTTGTGGCCGGCCTCGCGCAAGGCCTGAGACAAGACTTCGGTCTTGGCCCGCGTGCCGCAATAGACAATCCCCGACTGCCCGCGCCGCGCCTCGGCAAAGCGCAGGATTTGCTGGCGGGGGCTGTCTTTCACCGCAAAGGAAAGGTGGATGTTGGGGCGAT
>JBFEXG010000006.1:0-23421 GCA_041546005.1 Paracoccaceae bacterium | reverse complement strand
CAAAGCGTTGCGCGCGGGATCTTCCATCATGCCGGTCAAATCTGTTCTGCCGGTTCGCGCCTGATTGTTCACCGCAGCCTGCACGACCGCCTCGTGGCGCGCGTGGCCGAGCTGGCCGCCGCCCGCAAGGTTGGCCCGGGCATCGAGGGTTCTGACATGGGACCGCTTATCAATGCCAAACAGCTTACTGGCGTTGAAGCGCTCTGCGCCGCGGGTGTGGCCGAAGGCGCCACGCTGGTCATGGGCGGGAGCCGGATCGAGGGAACGAACGGCTTCTTCATGCCGCCGACGATCTTCAAGGATGTCCGCCCCGACATGCGCATCGCGCAGGAAGAATTCTTCGGGCCCATCCTTGTTGTCATTCCCTTCGATGAGCCGGAAGAGGCGGTCAGGATTGCCAATGGCACCGACTACGGACTCGCCGCTGGCGTCTATACGAACGATTTGAAACTCGCCCATTGGACCGCCGACCGCCTCGTCGCGGGCCAGGTCTATGTCAACGAATGGTGGGCTGGCGGGGTCGAAACCCCCTTCGGCGGCACCAAGCGCTCAGGTTATGGGCGCGAAAAGGGGCAAGAAGCGCTTCTTGGCTATGTCCAGACCAAGAACGTGGCAATCCGCCTTTGATCCCACTTTCCAGACGCCACCAAGGGGGCCGCAATGTTTGATCTGATCCTCAAGGGCGGGCGGCTTCTCGACCCCTCGCAATCTCTCGACACGGTGGGCGATATCGCCTTCAAGGACGGCCGGATCGCCGCCCTGGGGCCTGATCTGGGCCGCGAGGCGGGCGAGGTGCGCGATGTCTCGGGCAAGATCGTCACCCCTGGCCTGATCGATCTTCACGCCCATGTCTATTGGGGGGCAACCTCGCTCAGTGTCGATGCAGAGATGATCGCCAAGCGCAGCGGCACGGCGACCTTCGTCGATGCCGGAAGCGCCGGCCCCGGAACCCTCGCGGGCCTTCGGAAGTTCATCATCGAACCCTCGACCCCGCGCGTCTATTCCTTCCTCAACATCTCGTTCGCCGGTATCTTCGGCTTTTCAAAGACCGTCATGGTCGGGGAATGCGAAGACCAGCGCCTTCTCGACAGCCGTGAGTGCCTGCGGATCGCCGGTGAAAACCCTGATATCGTTGTCGGGATCAAGGCGCGCGTCGGCGCCAAAGCGGGCGGGGCGTCTGGCCTTGCGCCGCTGCAACTGGCGATCGAAGTGGCGGACGAGCTGGACCTGCCAGTGATGGCTCATATCGACTTCCCCCCGCCGGGTCGCAAGGAAGTGCTCGAGGCGCTGCGGCCGGGCGATATCCTGACCCATTGCTTCCGCCCCTTCCCCAATGCACCGATCACCCGCGACAACCGCATCCGCGCCGATATCCTCGAGGCGCGCGAGCGCGGCATCATCTTCGATATCGGCCATGGCTTCGGCGGCTTCTCCTTCAAATCGGCGCGGCCGATGCTGGCAGAGGGCGTCTTCCCCGATGTGATCTCCAGCGATGTCCATGTGCTTTGCTGCGACGGCCCCGCTTATGACCTGCTTGAGGTGATGTCCAAGTTCCTCGCCCTTGGCATGCCGCTTGAAGACGTGGTGCGCGCCACGACCATCAACCCCGCCAAAGCGATCCGCCAGAAAGACCTTGGCACGCTCGCGGTCGGCGCTTTTGGTGATGCGACGGTTCTCGAGATGGCCTCGGGCGATTTCGTCCATACCGATGTGGTGGGCGAGCGGCTGGCAGCCTCGGAAAAGCTGGTCAGCCGCGGGATCGTTCTAAAAGGGGCATGGTGGCCAGAGGCTGAACGCCTCTGAGCCGGATCACAGGCAGGTATAGCCGCCGTCGATGACAAGGCCCGCGCCGGTCATATAGCGGGCGGCATCGCTGGCCAGATAGAGGGCGAGCGCACCGATATCTTCAGGATCGCCCAATTTGCCCATCGGGATCGTCTGAATATAGCCATCGATGATCGCGGGGTTCTTCTCGGCCCAGAGCTTGTTCGGCTCGGTCGCGAAGATGCCGGGGCAGATGGCGTTGACGGTGATCCCGTGCTTGGCCCAATCGACCGCAAGGCTGCGGGTCAGCATCAAAACACCGGCCTTGGCCGTCTCGTAGTGGCGCCCTTGGATGTTGCGGCCGGCATACATGGCATTGATCGAGGCGAGGTTGATCACCCGTCCCCCCTGCCCGCGCGCGATCATCGCGCCGCCGATGTGCTTGCTGCACAGGAAGGTTGAGGTGAGGTTGAGGTCGATCAACTGCTGCCACTGCTCGAGCGTGGTCTCTTCAAGCGGGATATTCAGGCGACGACCGCCGATGTTATTCACCAAGATGTCGAAGGCGCCGTGCTCGGCAAGGGCCGAGGTGCAGACCTCTTCGCAGACCTCGGGGATCGACATATCGCCCACCACCGTATGCGCCTGACGGCCAAGAGCGCGGATATCGGCCGAGGTTTTCTCAAGGCTCTCGGCTGTGCGCGCGGCAAGAAAAATATCGGCACCCGCCTCGGCCAAGGCGAGGGCAATCTCGCGGCCAAGGCCACGACTCCCGCCGGTCATGAAAACACGTTTACCCGTCAGATCGAAACGATCGAAGATTCCCATTGGCAGTCCTCCTGAGCTTGTGGTGCTCTTCTTCGCCAACGGGTCTACACCGAATGCCGAAATTTCGGTGATGCCGACTGAGGATGCCTTGATGCGGGGGGCGTATGGCGCGGCCTAGCGCACTGCGAAAGCGGCATCATAGGCCGCAGCGATCGCCTTCGCCCGCTGGGCCACCTGCTCGACACTGAGGCCGGGGGAATACAGCGCCGTGCCAATCCCGAAGCCATCCGCCCCTGCCGCGTGCCACTGGTCGAAATTCTCCACCCCCGCGCCGCCCACGGCCAAGAGCTCGGTCTTGGCCGGCAGGACCGCACGGATCGCCTTGAGCCCCGCGGGGCCAATGAGCGAGGCGGGAAAGAGCTTGAGCCCATCGGCCCCGGCCTTGAGCGCGGCAAAGCATTCGCTCGGGGTCATCACGCCGGGATAGGAGAGCAATCCCGCCGCCTTGGTGGCAGTGATCACCTCGGGATCGCAATTGGGCGAAACGACGAGCCGCCCGCCAGCTGCCTTGACCTTGCCAACCTCGTCAGCGGTCAGGACCGTTCCGGCGCCAATCAAAGCAGAGCCGCCAAAGGCTTCGGCCAGGCGAGAGATGCTGTCAAACGGCTCGGGCGAATTCAGCGGCACCTCGATCTTGGTGATGCCGGCTGCGATCAAAGCCGAGCCGATGCCCAAAACCTCGTCCGGCGTGACACCCCGCAGGATGGCTATGATGTTCCGTTCCAAGTTAGGCCCTTTCAAGTTGCGTCTTCGCGGCGATCAGACCTTTGAGGGTCATGGCCTCGGCCGGCGCGAGGCGCGGGGTCAGGCCCAGCGAGACAAGCGCCGCTTCATAGATTTTCGCAAGCCCCTCATCGGCGATCACGACAACCTCGCGCCCAAGCCAGAACGGCTTGGCACCCGCTAGTTCTAGCCCGATCAACATCCCTGAAAGGCGTGCGCGGCCTGCGCCTGGATCGGCTTCTTGCAGCAGGCTTTCCGCCCGCAGGGAAAAGAGCCGGGCCGCCGCCGTTTCGGGCCGCGAGATGGTATTGCCCAGCGCCTCAAGAAAGGCAGTGTCGTTCCAACCCTTGCCAGTCAGGCTATGGCGAAGAACTGACTGCTTCGACAAGAGCGCGAAAAGCTCGCCCGTCATAAAGGTTCGCATTCCGACAACTTCGCCAGCGCTGATCTCGGCCCATTTCGAATGGGTGCCTGGCAGGCAGATCACCCCGTCAAATCCCGGCGCGATGCTGAGAAGGCCGCTGATCTGCGTCTCCTCGCCACGCATCACATCAGGTGGGGAGAGCTGTTTCAGCCCCGGCAATATAGCAACGCGCAGGCGCGGGTCTTGAGTCTGGGGCCGCACGACTGGCCCTTCGGCAGGGCGGCAGGGGATCGCCGCATAGGGCGCCTCGAGCCAGCCTTGCCGAGCGCCGGCCATCCCACAGATCAGAACGTCGATGGCGGTCTCGGGCCCAAGAAGATCATCAACAAGTGCCAGAAGGGCCGGTTCGAAACCGTCCCGACTTAGCCCGTTCATCCCCTGATCTGAACTGCGCGCAGCGAGAACTTCGCCGCCAGCCCCAATCAGCCAGACACGGAGGTTTGACGTCCCCCAGTCAACGGCAAGCCACTTTTCCGACGTCTTCATCCCCTCGCCCGCTTTCCCAACCTTGAACTGTTTGTCGTGCCCTAAAGAACCCGCCCGCGCGCGTCGACCTTGACGACCTCAAGTGGGCCAGCCTCGGTCTGAATATAGATCGTGTCGAGCAAATTCGAGACGACACAAACGTGATTGGGAATGATCCTGATCTTTTGCCCCACCTCGAGGGGATGGGAAGGATCAACCGTCAGCGTCCCGTGCTCTTCGCTGAGGCCGACGATCTTCACCTCGGGATAGCCGATGACATATCCATGATCCGGCAGCCCCAGAAGATCGGAAGTCAGAACTTTGGACCCCGCGTCGATGATCGCCCGTGTCGGGGTTGGGCAGCTGACGACCGTGGCGACAACAGTTCCGGCGCAATCGTCATGCGTGCAGGTTCCATAGGCCACCAGCGAGCGGTCGTTGTAGATATAGGTGCCGATCCGATATTCGGTCATGATGCCTTGGGTCTCGGCGCTGTGCATATCGGGTGTGCCGCCGGTCGAGATCACATCGCAGGCGATCCCGCGCGCTTCGATCAAGGCCTTGGCCTTCTTCATGTAGTCGGCCGCCTTGGCCGCACCATGCGGAGCCGGATAGGTCATCAGCCCCTCAAAACGCAGGCCGGGTGCGGCGTCGATCATCGCCGCCAGATCAGCGGCGGCCTCGGGGCTTTGAACGCCACAACGGCCCGCGCCCGTATCGCACTCTACCAAAACATTGAGCGGCGTCGCGCTATCGGCGAACCCTTGGGAAAGCCCCTGAACCACGACCGCATTGTCGACCACCACAGCGAGGTGCTTCAGCCGCCCCTGCAAGGCGCGAAGCCGGGCGATCTTGGATGCGCCGATGATATTGTAGGTGATCAGGATATCATCGATCCCGCCATCGGCCATGACCTCGGCCTCGCCGATCTTCTGGCAGGTGATACCGATTGCACCAGCGTCCAGCTGGGCTTTGGCAAAACGCACCAGCTTGTGGGTCTTGATATGCGGCCGCGCTTTCAGACCGACTGCATCACAGCGCGCCTGAAAGGCCGCGATGTTGCGCAGCGCCAGCGCCTCGTCGACCAGAAAGGCCGGGGTTTCGATCTGTTCGAGATCAGTCTGCATAGGGATCCTCCGTGCGGGGCCAGATGTTGCGGGTCAGGTGGCGATAGGGCGTAGTGATCGGATTGTTGGGATAGGTGCCATCGATCGCGACGTAGAGTATCTCGTCAGAGATGCGCGAGAAGGCGTCGTAGAAATGGTTGGTCGATTTCACGACCAGAAGCTTCTTGGCGGAGGGCTCAATGCCCACGGCCGAGAAGACATCGGGCGAGAAGACCTGCGAGCGGACGGTATTGAGAACCACATCGACGCCGCCCACCTCGATCCAGACCGAGTCGCCCATCGGCACGAGGCTCTTGCCAAAGCGCTGGAAGGCATCGGGCACCACCCGCCGTACCTTGACCATTGCGTCGATCGGCTCGCCAGCATTGGCCGCCATCTTGGCGCCGAAGCGCAGCATCAATTCAGCGCCCTCGCCCGCCGAAAAGCAGGTTCTGACCGCGATCGGATCCCAGATCGTCGCGACCGCCGCATTGGCGACCTGCCCCGCGATCAGGGCGCGCAGGATGGTTGTCGAATCCCCCGGAACACCGCCGCCGGGATTGTCCCAGACATCGGCGATAACCACCGGGCTGTTTTGCGAGGCGGCAACTTTGCCAAGCGCCGTCTCGACATCGAGAAATTCGGGCCGGGTCGTGCCGCGCATGGCGTAAAGCTCTCGCCCAAGACGCTCGGCCAGGTCCGCGCCGCCCGTTTCGTCGCTATCGGTGATCACGAGGATGCGCGTGCCGAGATCGGGCACGTCACCGGCCATGAAACCGTGAATGACCGAGATCGACAGGATGTTGCCAGTGCCCTCAAGCGCCTTGATCCGGTCGACGAAACTGCGCATCGGCTCGCGGCTCGTTGGCAAGACCTCGATCATGCGGCAATCGAAGGTGCTGATCACCGGCTTGATCTCGCCCGCCGACATCCGGCGCGTCATCTCGACGAGATCCTCGGCGATGGTCACGAAATCGGTATGCGGGAATTCCTTGAAGACAGTGATGAGGTCGGCGTTTTCAACCCGGTCCTGCGACAAGTGGCTGTGCGGATCGAAGGTAACGCCGACGATCACATCGGGCCCGACCATCTGGCGCACGGCCTTGAGAAGTTCGCCCTCGCAATCAAGGCACTCCTGGCTGACCATGGCCCCATGCAAACCAAGCAACACGATATCAACCGGCATCGCCGCCTTCAGCTCGGCTAAGAGCTGGTCGCGCAGGAAGGTCCAGCACTGTTGGCTGACGACACCGCCAGGCTCGGCCCATGTCGCGGTGCCTTCGATCAGATCCCACCCCAGCTCGGCCGCCCGGCTGCGCGCGACCGTGTAAACCGCGCTGCACAGAGTCGGCGTCTGCGGGTGTTCGCCGGGGCCGGCATAGAAACTATCTTTGAAGTCCTGCAGGTTTGTACGAAGCGGCGAAAAGGTATTGGTTTCGGTCGCAAGAGACCCTAGGAAAACGCGTTTTGACATGACCACCTACAGTGTCGGACATTGCGGCAGAGTGGTGCGCGGGCAGCCAGCGTCTGCATGTAAGTTTGTTACGTTTTTGGAGTTTGAACGTCAATTGCTGATGACTTGCTTCAACAAATGCAGCAAATTGCCCGAAACTAACCTACAAGATGGAAGAGACCCATGACCAACCAAAACGGAATCATCCGCTACGAAACCGCCGACGCTGCCGCAGGCGGAACCCCTCGGCCCTTCGCGAAGGCCGTTCGAGCCGGCGATTTTGTTTTCGTGTCAGGCCAAGTTCCGGCCGTCGATGGCGAGATCATCTCGGGCGGCATTATCGCCCAGACCGAAGCCGTGATGGAGAATATCATCTCGGTTCTCAAGATTGCAGATTGCGGGCTTGAACATGTGGTCAAAGTCAATGTTTGGCTCGATGATCCGCGCGATTTCACCAGCTTCAACGCGGTCTTCAAGAAGTACTTCGGCGCCAATCCCCCGGCCCGCTCGACCGTTCAATCGGCGATCATGGTCGATGCCAAGGTCGAGATGGACGTCACCGCCTACAAACCGCTCTAAACTGCATCGCTATGGGAGACTCGATCGATATCATTAGCCGCCTACGGGCCTCCGAGGGGAAGCTTTCCCGGCGGGAGCAGCTGGTTGCCGATTATCTTTTGATGAATCTCGAAGATGTCGCTTCGCTCAACCAACAAGCCATCGCGGATGCCGCCAAGGTCTCGGTGGCCACGGTCAATCGGCTGAGCCGTGCCATGGGTTGCGACGGGTTTCGCGAGTTCAAAATCCGCCTTGCTCAGAATGTTGCCGCAAGTCTGCAGTATCTGGGCGGCCCCACCGACGGGGAATCCGTGCCGGCGCAGATCGTCTCGCAGGTCTTCGGGGCGCTGGTCGATTCTCTGGCTATCGCCCGCTCGCAGCTCGACGACTCCGTTCTTGAAGCAGCGATGGATACCTTGGCCGATGCCCGGCGCGTTGTCTTTCTTGGCGTTGGTGGTGGCTCGGCCAACGTGGCCAGAGAGGGGGCCAATCGGTTCTTCCGGTTGGGCATCCCGGCCGAGGCACATGCCGACGGCTATTTGCAGCGAATGGTGGCATCAACGCTCGGGGCTGACGATGTGGTTGTTGCCATTTCCTCGACGGGTCAGCCGGCCGAGCTTCTCGACAGCACGACCATTGCCCGCCAATACGGCGCGCGCACCATTGCGCTCACGCGGCGCGGCTCGGAGCTGACCAAGCTGGCCGAAATCGCGATCGAAATCGACATCCCCGAAGACATGGACATCTTCAAGCCCTCGGCTTCTCGTCTCGTCTATACGGCGATCCTCGACGTGCTTGCTGCTGGCGCAGCCAGACGCAGACCCGAGGCCGCGAAAGAAAACCTCCGCCGGATACGCACATCCTTGCATCACCTTGCAACGGATATTGCCCCGCGCCCCTTAGGTGACTAGAGCCGAGATGGATAGAGCGCCAAACCGCCCCCTGAAGATTGCCTGTATTGGGGAGGCGATGATTGAAGTTTCCCATCAGGACACCGCCGGAGCGGCGCGGATCGGCATTGCCGGCGACACCTTCAACACCGCCGTCTATCTGCGCCGGCTCCTGCCCGATGCCAGCGTCTCATATGTTACCGCCCTCGGCACAGACCGCCCCAGCGAGATGATCTTCGAAGCGGCACGGAGCCATGGCCTCGAGACCAATCTGATCGAAAGGCGACCGGGCCTCTCGCCGGGGCTCTACATGATCTTCACCGATCCGCAGGGCGAGCGCTCGTTCAGCTATTGGCGCTCGGCCTCGGCAGCGCGGACACTCTTTGCCGCCCCTCGCACCGTCGCGCCCGGAGACCTTTCGGAGTGTGACCTCGTGTATTTTTCCGGGATCACTCTGGCGATCATCGCGCCGCAGGCGCGGGCAGAGCTTCTTGCTTGGCTGGCAGCCTTCCGCAGCCAAGGCGGGCGTGTTGCCTTTGATCCCAATTATCGCCCGGCGCTTTGGGCCTCTGCCGATGAGGCCCGTGCGGCGATGATAGCGGCCTTCGCCCAGACGGATATCGCGCTGCCTTCGCTCGATGATGAAATCGCTCTTTTTGGCGGCGGCGAAGCGGAAACGATTGCTCGCCTTTTGGCAGCAGGTATTGGCTCCGGAGCTTTGAAGCGCGGCGCCTCTGGCCCCGTTGCCCTTGACGGCTCGGGAGAGGCGCCCGAAGTCGCTACCGTCGCTGAAGTCGTAGACACCACCGGCGCAGGCGACAGCTTCAATGCCGGGTTTCTTGCCAAGGCGCTGAGCGGCGGCTCGATTTTCGATGCCATGACCGCCGGCCACGCTCTTGCGGCGAAGGTGGTTCAGCACCGGGGCGCAATTCTTCCGCTGGTGGAAAAGACCTAGGATTTTTGCCGCTGGGCATGGCGCCGCAAGACGCCCTTGGCTGTCTCGGCATCGGTGACAAGCACCCCCACAACGCCGGTCATGAGCGCGCCATAGATCGCGTCGACCTTTTCAAGTCCGCCCGAGGCCAGTGCTAGCGTCTTGATATCCCTCAATTCCTCGAGACCAAGGCCCACCAACTGGCGATTGATCGCGTGGTCGACCGGCTTGCCATTGATATCGACAAACGTTCCCAAAACATCGCCCACGGCGCCCGATTCAAGAATGCTTTCGGGAGTGATGTTGCTTGGCAGGCCTTCGCGGATCAGGGTCGAGCCGGAATTGATTGCGCCGACGGCAAAACATCCAAGGTCGGTTCCGAGCGCCAGTTTCCGAAAATCCTGATAGAAATCCTGCGCACGCAGGATTTCGCAGGATTCGGCCGAGGTGGTATACATCGGCGCGGTCAGATAGTAGCGGTTGGCGCCAATCATCCGGCTAAAGCGATAGATGATTTCGAACGAGTTGATCTCGTTCGGCCGATTCAGCGCACCGAGCAAAGCGGTGACCATCACATCAGCACGATTGCGCGGGCGGATGAACTGGATCGACTCTCTGAGGGTTTGCCCCCAGCCAAGGCCGAACGTGCGGATGCTGTCATCGCGCAGAGCGGTTGAGATATACCAGCCAAGGCCAGCCCCGACCGAAATATGCACGCGCCCGCGATCTTCGGGCGTGGGCACGATAATCGCGTCACGAAGGCCAAAGGCTTTCTTGATATCAGTAGCGACCTTGAATTCCTGAATACTGTCGGAATTGATGTGGATTTGAACCAGCCCCGAGCGCCGCGCGTCGGCCAGCGTCCGGTTGATCTTGAAGCGTGTCGCACCGAGGGTCGAGGCGATCTCGCTTTGGGTCATTTCCTCAACAAAATAAAGCCACGAGGCCCGCGCCGCGAAGAATTCTTCGTCCGGATCGTTCGCCTCATAGGCTGATGGTCCGCCCATCTTCTTCACCCCGCTCCTACGCTACGATCGGGGCATGAGCCGCCCGACTGCTTCTTGATAGACATGGAATGTCTCTTCGTAAACTTTGACTGCGGCCGGGTCGGGCACAAAGCCCCCCGCAAGCGAAACGACCCGATCCGCGACCACGCCGACAGGCTCGCCAGTCGCACCGGCGCAGGCCAGCGCAGCGGCGCCCAGCGCCGAGGCGTCCATCTCGGCCAACAGGCGCACTGGGCGGTTCGCAACGTCGGCGATGATCTGACACCATTGCTGGATGCGGCTGCCACCTTCACCGATCCGTACCTCATGGATCTCGGCGCCTTGCGCTTCGAAAAGGTCGATGCATTCTCGGATGTTGTAGGCAACCCCTTCAAGGACAGCTCGGATCATGTCGCCGGTCCCGTGCGAGGAGGAAAGGCCAACGAATGCCGCCCGTGCTTCAGGCTGGTGATAGGGCGTCGAGGCGCCTTCGAGGAACGGCAGGAAGGTCACGCCGCGCGCGCCCGCGGGTGAAGCTTCGGCGAGGCGCGAAATCTCGGCATAATCCATGCCTTGCAGGATCGAGCGCAGCCAGCTGATCGACAGCCCGCCGCTCATCACAAGGCCAAGCCAAATCGTCTTGTCCGCAACTGCGTGAGACAGCTCCCAAACCTCACCCGATGCCCCATCGGGATGCCGGTCTTCCGACAGGACGACATGACCAGCTGTTCCCAATGTGACGGCCAAGACGCCCTTCTCGATCACCCCGCAACCGACCGATAGGGCGGTGACGTCACCAGCTCCCGCCACAACCGGCACACCGGGGGCTATCCCGCACAGGGCCGAGGCCTCAGCTGTGATATGGCCCACAACCTCGTCCGAGCGGCGGATCGGTGGCAGGATCGCCGGATCGACGCCGGCCATCGCGCAAAGCTCGGGCGACCATTGGCGGTTTTTATAGTCCATCATCCCCGTCGCGGCGGCGTCAGATGGATCGGTTGCCTGAATCCCGGTCAGCTTCCACAAGATGAAATCCTTGACGAGGAAGAGCTTGCGCGCACGCGCCAGCTTGTCCGGCTGGTGCTCGGCCACCCATCTGAGCTTGGGCAAGACGGCAATCGGAGTCACCTGATTGTGGCTGATCGCCTTGATCAGCGGACCGTCTTCGACATTGAGGCGCGCAGAAATATCGGCGGCGCGAATATCGAGCCAGATCAGCGCATCGCCAATCGGTTCGCCCGCCGCATCGACAAGCACAAAGCCGTTGAGCTGCCCGGAAAATCCGACGCCTGCTACCTCGACCCCGCCGAGCCCATCGAGCAGACGTCGCAGGGTGGAGCAGGTCGCCTCCCACCATGCGAGCGGCGACTGCTCGTTCCAGCCCGGCTGTGGCGACAGGGTTGGATAATCGCCCCGCTCTTTGGCCAGAACTTGGCCGTCCGCAGTCATCGCCAGAATCTTGACGGCCGATGTCCCTAGATCGATGCCGAGATAGATCGGCGTCGTCATTTTGGCAGGTCCGAGCGCTTCAGAATACCGTTCTCGTCGAGGTAATCGAGCCAGAGCTTGGCCGACCGATCGGCGGCAAGATCGATCCAGCGCTTGCCTTTCTCACGGGTCGCACGGGTCGGATCGCCAAAAACGCCGCTGCCGATGATGGTGCCCATGGATTTTTCCGATTGTCCGTAGTCGGCCGGCACCGGGGGATAGTCGGGGGCTGCCTTGTCCATCCGCACCAGATCTGGCGCGATCTCAAGCATCAGCGAAGTTTCGATCTCTTCGGCGTGCAAGTCCTTGTGCCAGGGCTTGCTGTCCATCTCGGCCTGCATCTGGCCGATGCCTTCATAGAGGCCATAAAGCACCTTGATATCGATCTTGTCGACGATCATCTCGCGCAGCGCGTGTTTGGTGGGCTGCGGGTTCGATCCATGGCCCGACATGAAATAGATCGCCTTCACGCCCCAGTCTGCGAGGCTTTCGGTGATGTCGCGGACATAGGCCATATAGGTATCAAACCGCAGGGTCATCGTTCCCGGAATGCCGCGCCAGACCCAAGCATAGCCCACGGCAGAGTTGGGCATCACCAGCCCAGCGCTGCGCCGTGCGGTTTCAAGCGCCATGCGCTCGGCAATAAGGTTGTCGGTATTGAGTGGTAGATGCGGCCCGTGCTGCTCGGTCGAGCCAAGGGGCACGATGGCGACGGGATATTTCTCGATAAACGCCTTGATCTCTGGAAGGGTCGCCCGTCCGGCGTCGAGATAGGGAAGCATTCCTTCATCCACCCTTATTTTATCGCGCCTGACGACAGGCCTTTGACGATATGTTTCTGCGCAAAGCCGACGAAGAGGAAGGCCGGGATCATCGAACAAATCGAAACGGCGGCAATCAGCGGCCAGTCAAAGTTCATCGTGCCGGCGAGCCCCATGACGGTCACGGGCACCGTCTGTGCATCCCGCGAGGTGAGAATAAACGCCAGAAGAAACTCGTTCCACGAAAAGATGAAGACGAGGATCGCGACCGAGGCCAGCATCGGTTTGCTGATAGGCACGATGACGTAGAGGAGGATTTCCAAGGGCCGCGCGCCATCGAGCATTGCTGCCTGATCGAGATCAACCGGCAAGCTGCGGAAATAGCTCATCAGCATCCAAACGGCGAGCGGCAGGGTGATGGTCAGATGCGCAAGTGAAACGGCAAAACGTGTGTCGAGCAGGCCAATTTCGCGAAAAAGGACATAGAGCGGCAGGATCACGCTAAAGAGCGGAGCCATGCGGATCGAGAGAACCCAGAACGAGAGGTTCTCCTGCACCGCCCCGCGCATCCGCGACAGGGCAAAGGCCGCCGGCGTGCCGATCACCAGCGCCAACACCACATTGGTAATCGCGATGCCGAAACTATTGCGGAAAGCGGCGAGGAAGCCACCTGCCGCGATCTTGTGATAGGCCTCAAAGCTCGGCGTGAAGAACAGCTGCGGCGGCAGCGCCAGCGCATCGTGTCGCGTCTTGAGCGAGCCCAGCGCCAGCCACACGAGCGGAAAGAGTACGAAGACAAGGATCGTCAGGATGAAGAGCCCGTGCAGAAGACGCGCCCAACCGGGGGTATTGAGCCGGTTCATCACGAATCCTCCCACAGCGATTTGCGCAGGTGTCTTTTGAACAGGATCGTCGAGATCACGATCGTGGTGATCAGCATCAAGACCCCGATCGCCGCCGACTGCCCGAAGTCGAGCCCCTGGAAGGCCACGCGCCAGCCGTAGATCGAGAGGGTCTGGGTGGCGCGGCCGGGGCCGCCTTGGGTCATCACATAGATCAGTTCGAAGGTGTTGAGCGCATCAAAGATACGGAAGAAGAGCGCCACAACAACCGCATCGCGGATCATCGGCAGGGTCAGGAAGAAGAACTTTTTGATCGATTTCGCGCCATCAAGGATCGCCGCCTCATAAAGATCGTCGGGAATGCTCTGAAGTGCCGCGAGGAAAATCAGGAACATAAACGGCGTGCGGCTCCAGACATCGGCGATGACAATCGAGAAGAGCGCCATTTTCGGCTCGGCCAGAAGGTTGCCGCCGTAGCCCAACATCGGCAGGAGATAGGCCCCGATGAAGCCCATCTCGCCATTGAGCAGGAATTTCCATGTAAAGCCGGCCACGACAGGCGGGATGATCAGCGGCATGACGATGATCGACCGTATAAGTCCGCCCAGATGGGCCCGCGACATGGCCAGCGCCATGCTCATAGCAAGAGCAAACATCAGGACAGTGCTGAACACGAGATAGGCAAAGGTCACCCGCGTTGCCTGCCAGAAATCCCGACCACCGAGGAAATAGGTGAAGTTGTCGAGCCCTGTGAAATAGGTGTCGGGATCGGTCACGACCCAATGGGTCAGCGAAAGTTTGAAAAGATAGAGGGTCGGAAACAAAACCACCGTCGCAAGGCCCAGAACCATGGGGGCGAGGTAGTAGAAATGCCAGGTCGGTTTCTTCATTCCGTGAGTGGGCCTGTGCTTCTTGTGACGAGCGGGCCCGACGAGGGCCCGCTCCGGTTTGCGTTTCGGCGAGGATAGCGCCGGATCAGTCGTAGTAGCCAGCGCGAGTCATGCGCTTGGTGGCCCAATCGTTCAGATCGTCGAGAACCTCGTCGACCGAACGGCTGCCGGAGATGGCTTCCGAAGCCGATGTGCCGATCCGCTCCATATACTCGTTGAGCTCGGGCAGATACGGGAAGTAGTGGGGGTTCGATTCCGCATAGGAATCTTCGATCTGCTGCAGCATCTCGGCCGACCACTTCGAGCCCAGAACCGGGCCCCAGGTGATGTCTTTATAGGTGTTGTAGGGCCAGCCGATCTGCTCGGCGAAGGCTTGCATCGAAGGACGACCGGTCATGAAGGCCAGCGTCTTGAAGGCAGCATCCTTGTCGCGCGAGAACTTCGAGACACCCACCGAGAAGGTCCAGAAGCTCTGAATCGGTTTGCCGCCGGGGCCAACCGGGCTCGGTGCATAGGCGCTGTGGTCGCGAACGCCCGGATCCTCAGAGCCGCCAATGGCCGCAAAGCCGTTGATCGCCGAAGGCATCAGGACAACAGCCTTGCCGGCACCATAGAGGTTCATCATGTCAACCCAGGTGTGGCTGGCGATACCCGGCGGGCCATATTCCTGCGACCAGCGCACGAAAGTCTCAAAGCCCGGCTTGAAGTCGGTGTTGAACACCGGCTGTGCCTTGGAGGCCTTGATCTCGTCCGGCGTGGTGGCGCCGCCCTCAAACCAGGCCGGATAGCCGGCATAGGCATAGACAAAGCCGCTCAGGTCGAGCGTCGGCTCTTCGCCGGCCGCGCCGCGCATGGTCAGCGGATAGACATCGGTGATGCCATCAGCCGCGAGCCCGGCTTTGATGATCGAAAGCGCCTCTTCAACGCCCTCGGTCGTGGTCGGGAATTCGGTTATGCCGTATTTCTCGAAGATGTCCTTGCGATAGATGACACCGCCACCGAACGAATAATAGGGAAGCGCCCAGAGCTGCCCGTCGACGGTGTTGGCATCGAGGAACTGGGGATAGACGTCTTCGGGGTTGAAATAGTCGAGCGCGCTGTCGAGATAGCCATCCAGCGGCTCGAGATAGCCGGCATAGCTATAGGACTGAACCGCGCCGTCGGTGCCGAGCATGACGAGGTCATACTTGCCGGTGCCGTTGACGAGATCGAGAAGAACCTTCTGACGCGCGACGCTTTCGTCGGCGTATTCCATGTTCACCGTGATCCCTTCACGGGCCTCGAAGTCGAGTAGTTGCTGGGTCTTTTCGGTCCCCGAAGGTCCGAACAGATTGGCCCAGGCAAAGCCTGGGGCGAAGGCGATGATGTTCACATCGCGCGCGGCGGCGGCGCCAGTCGTCAGCATAAGGCTGGCAACCGTAGCCGTCGCAATTCCTTTGAAATGAGGGGCGTTCATTAGCTTCATGACCTCCACTGATCTTTTTTGGCCGCTCCGTTGGGCAATCACCACCCCCCTTGGCGCGAGGATTGCGCACAAGGTCTGGAAGCGGAGGTTCGCCCTGCGCAGGAGATTGACAAATGACATACCAGTTGTCAAATGTGCATTTAGTCATATTCTATGCATAGGCTGAATGCCCCCCGGTCCCGCTTCTTTGTCGCGGCAAGCTGCGGCCCGGTGACAGCCCGACGAAGGACCCGGAGAAGGAATGGCCATGACGATCGAACTTAGGCACCTGACAAGCGAAGAAATCGAGGGCCTCGACCGGCGCTTGCCGGTGATCCTGCCCATCGGAATCGTCGAGGCGCACGGCCCGCATCTGTCGGTCAGCGTCGATATGGATACCGCCGACTATTTCGCCCGCGCGATCACCGATCAGACCGGCGCCATCCTCGCACCCTCGTTCAACTACGGGTTTGCCGACGAGATGCGCGAATACCCCGGCACCTTCGGCCTGCGCCCGCATACGCTCAGCGCCGCCATGTCCGACCTGATCGAGAATTTCTGCTTCCATGGCTTTGACCGGATCATCCTTCTGAGCGGCCACGGCGCCAACAAGATGCCTTGCGAGATGGCTTTCTGGAAGGTCTGGGAGACCTATCCGAATGCCCGCCTCGCCTATTGGAACTGGTGGACTGAAGCTGGCATTCAGGGCATCCACCACGCCGACGAGGGAGAAACGCAGGTCGCCGCCGTGGTCGGATCGCGCTATTATCCCGAGCGGGCCGTTGATTTCAAAATCGACAAGCCATGGTACAAGCTGCGTTCGCGCCATGCGATCAATCCCCGGTCGGGCGGGATCAACGGCGCGCCGACCAAGACCGATCTTGCCAAGGGCGAAGAAGCGCGCAAACAGGTGATCGAAGTTCTGTCTGCGCGGGTCCGCAAGATCATCGATGACGAGCGCGGCGCGTCGAACAATGAGGCATAGGGCAGCTCAATGACCGAAATCAAACTGTCGTCCGTCTGCAAGGACTATGGCGAGAACCGCGTTCTGTCCGATGTAAGCCTGACGATCCCGAGTGGCGAGTTCGTCGTATTCGTCGGCCCCTCGGGCTGCGGAAAGTCAACACTTCTGCGGGCTATCGCTGGCCTTGAAGAGATCTCGGGCGGGGATATTCACTTCGGCGCGATCTCGGTCAAGAACACCCCGGCTGCCAAACGGGGCGTCGCGATGGTGTTTCAATCCTACGCCCTCTATCCGCATATGACGGTCGCGCAAAACATGACCTTCAGCCTGCGCCTTGCCGGCGTTGCCCGAGACGAACGGCGGCGGCGGGCGGAAGAAGTCGCCAACACGCTGCAATTGACCGACCATCTCGATCGCAAACCCGGCCAGCTCTCCGGCGGCCAGCGACAGCGCGTCGCGATCGGTCGGGCAATCATTCGCCAACCGGAGGTCTATCTTTTCGATGAGCCCCTCTCCAATCTCGACGCCGCCCTGAGGGGCGAGATGCGTCTCGAGATCGCGCGGCTTCATAGGGTCCTCGGCAATACCATGATCTATGTGACCCACGATCAGGTGGAGGCCATGACAATGGCCGATAGGATTGTGGTCATGCGGAGCGGAAAGGTTGAACAGGTCGGTACCCCGCTCGACCTTTACAACCGGCCCGCCAACCGCTTTGTCGCCGAGTTCATTGGCGCGCCGCGTATGAACTTCCTCGAAGGCAAAGTTTCGGCCCAAACTGAAACCACAACGACGATCAAGACCGCCTCGGGTAGCCTCGCTTTGCCGCGTGTTGAGGCAGAGATCGGCTCGCCAATCGCCTTTGGCATCCGACCGGAACACATGACCATTGACGCAAAAGGCGAGATTGAAGGCCGTGTCGATGTTGTCGAAAGGCTCGGCGGCGAGGCCCATGTCCACGTCACCTTGGCCGACGGGAATAGCGTCATCGTCAAATGCGAGGGAACAGTTAAGATCGCCGAGGGGCAGAACATCTTCCTCGCCCCAAACCTCGCGCATCATCATCTTTTCGACCAAAAAGGCCACACGCTGCGCGCCTATACCAATTCCTAGGATTCCAGACATGATCACTCGCCATCACACAAACAAGCGCATGAGCCAGATTGTCGAGTATCCGGCCTCGACCACGGTCATCACCATCGCTGGCCAGATTTCGGATGACCGGACCCTCGACCTTGAAGGTCAGACGAAGAATATCCTCGCCAAGATCGACCGGCTTTTGGCCGAAGCCGGCAGCAGCAAGGAGAATATCGTCTCGGCTATGATCTGGCTGGCCGATATCCGCACCCGCCACGCCTTCAACCCGATCTGGGACGCCTGGGTTCCCGAGGGCAAGGCCCCAGCCCGCGCCTGCGTCGAGGCGCGGCTTGCTGAAGCCAGCGACCTTGTGGAGATTCAAGTCGTCGCGCTGAAGGACTAGGCAAGACAGCCAGACGTCGGACTTTGGCTGATCGCTACGCCGACGGGTTTGGGTTGCGCCCCACACAGGCCCATATCCTTGTCTCTTTGGGCATATTGCCAGTGAACGCAGGTTGCCCTGCCCTGCGGCGACCTTGCGTCGCAATTGGCGCTTGGGCGGTGGTTGTTCGTTGCTGCTGCCTGCTATGACCCCGCCAGCCACCCCCCGATGCCGGCACAAGAACCAAGAAGGCTCACACATTGACCGATCTCGCTACCATCCGCACCGAGCTTGCCCGTCACTATGATCTTGCGCCCTCTGTCGAGTGCGCCGAAGAGCTTGCCGATCTCTATGCAGGTATGTCCCGCGCCGTGCCCTTCGCCGATTGGGCCCGCTATGCGCCCTATGTGAAAGCGATCAACGCTCTGAAGCGCGAGCGCAACGCCGTGATTCTGGCGCATAGCTATATGACGCCCGAAATCTATCACGGGATTTCCGATTTCGTCGGCGACAGCCTGCAATTGGCAATCAAGGCGACGGAGGTAGAGGCCGATGTGATCGTCCAGTGCGGCGTGCATTTCATGGCCGAGACTTCGAAGATCCTTAACCCGTCGAAAACCGTTCTGATCCCTGATCCCGAGGCCGGCTGTTCGCTGGCCGAGAGCATCACCGCCGAGGGGATCGCCGAGATGCGCGCCAAATACCCCGGCGCCGCGGTGGTGACCTATGTCAACACCACCGCCGAGGCCAAGGCCGCCTCGGACATCTGCTGCACCTCGGCCAACGCAGCCCAAATCGTCGCTGCGCAAGAGACTGACACAGTGATCATGACGCCCGACAAATACCTCGCGGCCAATGTCGCCAAAGAGGTACCCTCCAAGCGGATCGTCTGGTGGGAGGGCTCTTGCGTCGTCCACGAGCAATATACCGCCCAAGACATCCGCGAGTTCCGCGAATGGAACCCCGACACCCAGATCATCGCCCACCCCGAATGCCCGCCCGAGGTCATCGCCGAGGCGGATTTCTCGGGCTCTACCAGCGGCATTCTCGATTATGTCGCCAAGGTCCGCCCCAAGAAGGCGATGCTGGTGACCGAATGCTCGATGGCCTCGAACATCTCGGACGAAATGCCGGATGTGGATTTCGTCGGCCCCTGCAACATGTGCCCCTATATGAAGAAAATCACGCTCGAAAAGATCCTCTGGTCGCTCCACTCGATGGAAGGGGCGGTTGAAGTAGATCCCGAGGTGGCGGAAAAGGCGCGGGTCGCGGTCGAGCGGATGATCGAGGTGTCTCGCCGCAAGGCTGCCGCCTGAGCCGGCCCAGAGAGGAGCTAGAGATGCCCATCCCTCCCCTGCCCGACCTTGTGCTTGAGCCGATCGTCCGCGCTGCCCTTCTCGAAGATCTGGGCACCAGCGGCGATATCACCACCCGCACCGTGATCCCGCAGGACCGGCGCTGGACCGGCCGCATGGTGGCGCGGCAGGCTGGCGTTGTTTCGGGCTTGCAGGTTGCCTCGTTGGCTTTCCGGCTCATCGATCCGGCCCTGAAGATCACCCCGCGTCTCGCCGATGGCGCGCCGGTCGCGCCGGGCGATGTTCTTCTGGACATCGAAGGCGCCGCCGCCTCGATCCTTTCGGCCGAACGGGTCGCCCTCAACTTCGCCGGCCGCCTCAGCGGCATCGCGAGCCTCACCGCCGCCTTCGTCGCCGAGACACGCGGCTCTGCCACGCGAATCACCTGCACCCGCAAGACCACACCGGGGCTGCGCCTTGTCGAGAAACAGGCAGTGCTGCATGGCGGTGGCTTCAATCACCGCTTCTCTCTGTCGGATGCGATCCTCATCAAGGACAACCACATCGCCGCCGCAGGCGGCATCCGCACTGTCCTGCGCGCCGTCAAGGCGCAGGCCTCGCACATGATCCGCACCGAGATCGAGGTCGATACACTCGATCAGCTGGCCGAAGTGCTCGACGAAGGCGGCGCCGATGTTGTTCTTCTCGACAACATGGACACAGCCACCCTGCGCAAGGCCGTGGCGATGAACGCAGGCCGGCTGATCCTCGAGGCCTCGGGCAATATGCAGCTTGCACGCATCGCTGAGGTCGCCGCGACCGGGGTCGACTTCATCTCGTCGGGCGCGCTGACCCATTCGGCCCAGACCCTCGATCTCGGCCTCGATTTCTAGCCCTCTTGGCTATATCAGTCCCCGCCCCGCGAGGTTGCGCATCAGCGCGGCGACACCGAAGGTCCATTCTTGGCACTCGGTCGACAGACGCACCGTATTCCTTAGCTCGCCCAGCTCCGCGCAGCGAATCGAGACAACATCCCCGCCCTTGTGAGTAAACCCCTGCCCCGGCGCGTCCCTGTCTTGCGTCGGCGCGAAGAGCGTCCCCAGAAAAAGCATGAATCCGTCGGGATACTGGTGATGGCGTCCGATCGTCTGCCGAACAATCTCGACCGGATCGCGGCTGATTTCGCGCATCGAACTGCGGCCGCGCAGTACAAAGCCGTCTTCTCCAGTGACCTCGAGGTCAAGCTCCAGACTGCGGATGGTCTCGAGCGAAAACGTCTCGTCAATCAACCGGATCATCGGCCCTATCGCGCAGGAGGCGTTGTTGTCCTTCGCCTTGGACAAAAGAAGCGCCGAGCGCCCCTCGACATCACGCAAGTTCACGTCATTCCCGAGCGTCGCGCCGCGGATCTTGCCGCTTGAACTCACCGCCAGAACGACCTCGGGCTCGGGGTTGTTCCATGTCGAAATCGGGTGAATCCCGATATTCGCCCCTTGCCCGATCGACGACAGAACCTGAGCCTTGGTGAAAACCTCTGCGTCGGGGCCAATTCCTACTTCGAGATACTGGCTCCAAAGCCCTTCGGCCTGCAGGACGCGCTTGGCCTCCATGGCGGCCGCCGAACCCGGGACGATGTTGGAAAGGCTCGCGCCGATCCGGTTACCGATCCGTGCTCGGATCTCTTCGGCGCGGGTCGGATCGCCTGCTGCCTTCTCCTCGATCACCCGCTCCACCATCGAGCGCGCAAACGTCACGCCGGCTGCCTTGACCGCCTGAAGATCGTTTGGGGCAAGCCAGCCGTACCCCTCGGGCAGCGCCGCGGGATCGCCCAGTGCCGTCCCCTTTGCCGACCGGACGTAGGCGACCGGATCATCCATCTCGAGGATGTCGCGGACAAGGGGCGCCTCGCGCGATGTGATATCGACGAGCGTGCCGCCTCTTTGCGTCACGATGACAGGCCCGATGCCCTCCTGCCACAGCCTCCCAAGCCAGAGGCCCTTATCATCAAAATCTGCAGCCGACATTCGCAACTCCTTGAAGACGCTTCATAACCTACTGTCCGAAGATCGATCTTCGGGCCCCTCGATCATTTTCGCTAGCGCAGGGAAGGCACAACAGACCAATCCGAACGGAAACATACAAGCCGCCCGGAAATAAGAGACAGCACCGGCCCGAGCGGGCCAGCGCAAATCTTGCTACAGGATGAATCCTGCCTCGTAGTGAGGCAGAATGCAAAGGCTGTGTTGCCGAAATCCGGCCTGCGCCTTCCTTCAGGATTCTTATGTGGCAAGACGCTACAGAATCTGTTTCGAATGGATAACGCCCGATCAATGTGGGGCGACAGACGCGTCTCTATCGGCGAGGCCAGAGGCACGGCGGGACGGAAAGAAGGCAGATGACAGAACGTTTCAAGGATCAGGTCGCGGTCGTGGCGGGCGGAGCATCGGGGATAGGTGCCGAGGTGGCGCTGAGGATTTTGCAGGAAGGTGGTCGGGTCGCGATCTGGGATCTGAGCGAGGCTCGCGATCCCCGCTTTGCTGGCCATGTCGGCAAGCTTCTGTCGCTGGCAGTGGACATCACCGATTTCAGCGCGGTCGAGGCGGCTATGGAGAAGACGATCTCGACCTTCGGCGATGCCCATGTGCTTGTCGCTAGTGCGGGCATCACTGGCCCCAACGCAACTGTCGAAGACTATCCGCCTCAGGATTGGGCGCGGGTGATTGAGGTCAATCTCGTCGGGCTCTTTCATTTGAGCAAGGCTGTCGTGCCCAGCATGAAGCGGCTGGGCTATGGCCGCATCGTCAATATCGCCTCGGTCGCAGGAAAAGAAGGCAATCCCAACGCCTCGGCCTATAGCGCATCCAAGGCCGGGGTGATCGGCCTGACCAAATCGCTTGGCAAGGAGTTGGCCAATACGGCGATCACGGTCAACTGCATCACCCCCGCCGCCGTGCGCACACCGATCTTTGACCAGATGAGCCAGAGCCATATCGACTATATGCTCTCCAAGATTCCGATGGGCCGATTTGGCCAGATCGACGAAATCGCCTCGATGATCTGCTGGATGGCCAGTGCAGAATGCTCGTTCACAACCGGCGCGGTGTTTGACGCCTCGGGCGGCCGGGCAACCTACTAGGACCCCAGCCGCCGGTAATCGAGTAATGGCAGACCGGGAACGGCGCCAAGATAGGAGAAGATCGCAATGACCGGCAGACTGAGCGCGAAGAGGTGCCTCGTAACGGCAGCCGGACAAGGGATCGGGCGCGCAGCGGCGCTCGCCATGGCCGCCGAAGGCGCCACTGTGATTGCCGCCGACATCAACCCCGAAACGCTGGCAACGCTCTCTGCCGAAAACCCGGCGATCACGACCCGCCTTCTCGATGTGTGCGATCCTGCAGCGGTGAGCCAGGCGGCCGCCGAGATCGGCACTCTTGATGTTTTGGTAAACTGCGTGGGCTATGTCGCGGGGGGAACGATCCTAGACTGCGACGAGGATCAGTGGGACTCTAGCGTCGCCATCAATCTGACCGCGATGCACCGCATGTGCCGGGCTTTCCTGCCAGCGATGATCGCCAACGGCGGTGGCGGGATCATCAATATGTCGTCGCTGGCCTCCAGCGTGATCGCCGTCCCCAACCGCTATGTCTATAGCGTGACAAAAGCAGGCGTGATCGGTCTGACCAAATCCATCGCCGCCGACTTCATCGGCAAAGGCATCCGCGCCAATGCGATCTGCCCGGCAACGGTCGAGAGCCCCAGCCTTGAAGATCGACTGAAGGCAACTGGCGACTATGAGGCCGCGCGCAAAGCCTTTATCGCCCGTCAGCCTATCGGCCGGATCGGCAAACCCGAAGAGATTGCCGCGCTCATCGTTTATCTCGCCAGCGACGAGTCCGCCTATACTACGGGCGTGGCCCACATCATCGACGGCGGCTGGGCGAATATCTAAAGCGCGGCCGAGAGCCGCCCCAGTTCCTTTTCCCAAAACAGAAATTCCTGAAAGAGGTGCTGTCAGAACACATTCGAACTCGTCTCTGCTTGCGCCTGGAACTAGGAACCTAGCCGGAACAAAGTTGCCGCCACTCAACGAGAGCGGCGGTTCGATTGGCTTTGAATGCATCGCGAGAGTAGAGGTGACGTTCCTGAT
>JBFEXG010000138.1:0-6556 GCA_041546005.1 Paracoccaceae bacterium | reverse complement strand
CGGATCGCCGCGAACATATCGCCGTCGAAATCCTGCACCCGCTCGGGAACGCGGGGGGAATAGGGCGGCCAGAGAAGGTCGGGGCGGGCGTCGAGCACCAATTCGCCAAGGTCGGCCATGCCGATCATGCCTTCGACCTCGACCACCTCGTCCTCGCGGACGTGCAGCTCGTTCATGATCATAGCCTTGAGCGCGGGCGGCGCGCCGGCCGACATCTTCATCCGCACGACCTCCCCGCGGCGGCGGCGTTTCAGAGCAGTTTCAAACTCGCGCACGAGGTCTTCGGCCTCGTCCTCGACCTCGAGATCGCTATCGCGCAATACGCGGAAGGCACAGTGGCCCTTCACCCCATAACCGGGGAAGAGCTGACCGATATGCAGGATCAACAGCTCTTCGAGCGGCAAGAAGCGGTGGCCGCTTTCGGCGGGCAGGGGGATGAAGCGGTCGATCTGGGCCGGAACCGGCAGGAGCGCGCGCAGTGGGCGCTTGTCGAGGGTGCGCTCGAGCTGGAGTGCCAGCGCAAAGCCTTCGTTGGGGATGAAGGGGAATGGGTGCGCAGGGTCAACGGCGAGGGGCGAAAGAACTGGAAAGACCTTGTTGAGGAACACATCCTCAAGGTGGCGCTCATCCTCTTCGGTGAGCTTGCCGCGCACGCAGATCTGGATGCCGTTCTCTGTCAACTCGCCCGTCAGCTGGGAAAAGATCACCTGCTGATGGGCCATCAGGCGGCGGGCGTTCTGGTCGATCAGGGCGAGTTGTTCGGCGGGGCTCAGGCCATCGAGCGAGGGCGAGGTATTGCCAGCCCGGGCCAACTCGCGCAGGCCGGCCACACGAACGGTGTAGAATTCGTCAAGGTTCGTGGCCGAGATCGAGAGGAACCGTAGGCGCTCAAGTAGCGGCACGCGGGGGTTTTCTGATTCCTCGAGAACCCGCCAGTTGAAGCCAAGCCAGCTTAGCTCGCGGTTATAGAAGCGGCCCGGGCCGCTCAGGTCGGCGTCGATCTCGACCGGATCGGGAAACGGGCTTTCGAGAAAATCGGCGTTGCGCATGGCGGGCTGGAATTCCTGTGTCTCTGACACCAGTTATCCGCCGCTTGGGGGGGGATTGTCCAGAAGCGCCCGCGCCAGCGGCACATTGACCTCGCGCCCCTGCGCCAAAGCGGCGGCATCAAGATCGGCCACCATCCGCGCGGCGGCGGCGAAAGAGCGGTCGATGCGGCTTACCAGATAGGCGATGAGGGCCGGTGGCGGGGCGATCTGGCGGTCCTGAAAGAGCTTCATCATCACCGCGCCCAGAAGCCGGTCGTCGGGGTCGTCGATGCTGCTCACGGTCGTGGCCTGCATCCGGCTCGCAAGGTCGGGCAGGGCGATGGACCAGCGCGAGGGGGCACGATCCGAGGTCAGGAGCAGCTTGCCGCGCCCGCGCAGGTGGTTGTGCAGGTGGAACACGGCCTCTTCGGCGGCGCGGGGAAGGGTTTCCATATCCTCGATGACGACGCAGGCGGCCTCGGGCAAAGCCATATCGGCCCCGATCTCGGACGCCTGCAGCAGAACCGCCTCGTTTTTCTGCGCAAAAACGCGGGCGAGGTGGGTCTTGCCGCTGCCTTTTGGCCCGACAATGGCCAGTTTGCCCTCGGGCCAGCTGTCGGGGGCCGAGATCATCGCGAAGGAGCGGGCATTGGCCTCGGAGATGAAGAAATCCTCACGCCCCAGCGCCACGCGCACCGGCCAATCAAAGGCAAGCTGCTCGGCCATCAGTCTTTACCGGCCAATCCGCGATAGAGGCGTCCGGCCTTATACTGGGTCAGGCCAAAGCGGGCGAGGACGCCGAACATCGCGGCGACCGGCACGGCCACGAGCATGCCAACGAAGCCGAAGAGCGAGCCGAAGACCGAGAGCGCAAGGATTAGCCAAACTGGATGCAACCCGACCGAGCCGCCGACAAGCTTGGGCGTCAGGACGTTGCCCTCCATCAGCTGGCCAATGCCAAAGATACCGGCGACAACGCCGATCCAGAGCCAGTCGCCCCAGAACTGAAAAAGTGCGAGGCCGATGGCCAGCGCGCCGCCGACGAGGGCGCCGACATAGGGGATGAAGGAGATGATCCCGCCGACAAAGCCCACGGCGAGGCCAAAATTCAGACCAACGAGCATCAGCGAGACGCCATAATAGGTCCCGAGGATCAGGCAGACGGTGCCTTGCCCGCGGATGAACGAGGCAAGCGTCTTGTCGATGTCTCCCGCGACCTGTCGGATCGCCGGCGCATGATCGCGCGGCAGCAGATCGTCGATCACTGCCACCATCCGATCCCAATCAAGGAGGAGATAGAAAGCCACGACCGGCACGACGACCAGCAGGACCAAAATGTTGATGAGGCTCAGGGCCGAACTCAGCACACCGTTCAAAAGATCGCCGCCCTTCGACTGGATCGTCTGGCCGACAGCCGTTAGTTGGTGCCGGATCGTGCTATCGGCGTCCATCAGCGATGGGAACCGCTCGGTCAGCCAGTGCTGAAGCTGTGCGACGATGGTAGGGGCGCTTTCGACAAGCGAGGTTGTCTGCTGGATCAGGGTCGGAATGATCAGGAGAAAGGCCACGACGAAAGCCAGCGCTGCGATAATGGTGATCGTCGCTACCGAAAGCACGCGGCTGAAGCCGAGCTTCTCGAAACGGTCGGCCAACGGGTCGAGCACATAGGCGATGGCTCCGCCAAGGACGAAGGGCAAAAGGACATTGCCGAGCGCATAAAGCACGACAAAGAAGACCGCCGCCGCGATCCCCCAGTATTTCGCCTGTTCCTTGACGGGTAGGGCCATAGTCGCTCCTCTTTTGTCTATCTCGTCACATATCCCGCGCAGATCAACCCCGCACTGGCAGAAATGGCCCCCGCCAATCGCGTTTGGGCGCTTGCTTGCCCCTGCGCGCCCCTTTAAACCGCAGGACGACCCGACATTCTGCAAGGACCGATCCCATGCGCCTCAGCCGCTATTTCCTGCCCGTTCTGAAAGAGAACCCCGCCGAGGCGCAGATCGTCTCGCACCGCTACATGCTGCGCGCCGGCATGATCAAGCAGCAGGCGGCGGGCATCTATTCGTGGCTGCCGCTTGGCTATCGCGTCCTGAAGCGGATCGAGCAGATCGTCCACGAAGAGCAGGTCCGCGCGGGGCACATCCCGCTTCTGATGCCGACCCTCCAACCCGCCGACCTTTGGCGCGAGAGCGGCCGCTATGACGACTACGGCCAAGAGATGCTCCGCATCAAGGACCGGCACGAGCGCGATATGCTCTACGGCCCCACCAACGAGGAGATGATCACCGACATCTTCCGCAGCCATGTGGGCAGCTACAAAGACCTGCCGATGACGCTCTACCACATCCAATGGAAATTCCGCGACGAGGTCCGCCCGCGGTTCGGCGTGATGCGCGGGCGCGAGTTCTTGATGAAGGACGGCTACAATTTCGACGTCGACCGCGAGAGCGCGCTGCACGCCTATAACCGCCACATGGTCAGCTATCTGCGGACCTACGAGCGGATGGGCCTGACCGCGATCCCGATGCGCGCGGCCTCGGGCCCCATCGGCGGCGACAATACCCACGAATTCCTCGTCTTGGCCTCCACGGGCGAGAGCGAGGTCTTCTACGACGACCGCGTGACCGCGCTGAAACTCGGCGCGCGCGATATCGACTATGACAACTGGGATCAGGTGGCGAAGGTCTGCGAGGAGTTTACCACTCTCTACGCCCGCACCGACGAGACCCACGACGAGGCGGTTTTCAACGGTGTGCCGGAAGAGCACCGCAAGGTTGGGCGCGGCATCGAGGTCGGCCAGATCTTCTATTTCGGCACCAAATATTCGGAAGCGATGGGCGCGACCGTCGTGACCAAAGACGGCACGAAGGTCCCGGTCGAGATGGGTTCGCACGGCATCGGCGTGAGCCGCCTTCTGGGCGCGATCATCGAAGCCAGCCACGACGACAAGGGCATCATCTGGCCCGAGGGCGTGACCCCCTTCCATGTGGGCATCGTCAACCTCAAGCAGGGCGACGCCGAGGCGGATGCCGCGTGTGAGGCGCTCTACAAATCGTTCGCCGCGCTGGGCCTTGAAGCGCTCTACGACGACCGCGACGAGCGGGCGGGCGGCAAGTTTGCGACGATGGACCTCATCGGCCTGCCGTGGCGCATCACCGTTGGCCCCCGTGGCCTCAAGAACGGCGTCGTGGAACTCACCTCGCGCCGCACTGGCGAAAGCGTCGAGCTGCCGCCGGAACAGGCCATCGAACGGATCGCCCAGATCTACGCAGGGATCTGACCACCCATCCTCTGAACGCGGAGAGGCCGGACTCGTGGCGAGTTCCGGCCTCTTTCTTTCCGGTGGACCGTGCGATCCTACATTTTCACGACAAGATTGCCGGGCTTGTGAAAGGTTTCGGCAATCGCATGAGCCTTGGCAAGTTCGTCGAACGGAAGCTCTTGGCTGACGACAGGTCGATACGCTCCGCCTCGATAGAGCGCGATCAGCTTTGCCATTTGGTCTTTCGCCTCCGTGGATGTCCCCGCGATCAACTTGCGACCAGCCCGGCTGGGACGCAGGAGCGCGCCAAGCATGGGCCACAGGTCGGCCGTGATCAGCAGGAGCCTGCCCTTTGGTGCCAAGAGAGGCTTTGCGCCGGACCACCCCAGCGTTCCGATCACATCCATCACGACGTCAAACTGGCCGCTGGGCGGCCCATTTCGATAGTCCTGTGTCGCCTCGGCTCCGAGCTGTCTGGCCAGAGGATGATTGGTTTCTGAACAGACCGCTGTGACCCTTGCTCCCAGATGTTTTGCGATTTGCAGGGCGGCGCTGCCCACGGCCCCTGTCGCGCCGTTGACCAAGAGCCGTTCTCCAGACGCCAGCCGGGCCTTGTTGACGAGAAAATCCATGGCAGTCAGCCCGCCAAAGAAGAAGGCCGCGCCCTCCGCTGGGCTCAAATCCTCGGGCAGAGGAAAAAGCAGCCCGTCGCTCCGGATCGCCAAATAGTCAGCGTGTGCGCCGCCCTTGATCCCAGCGATGCCAAAGACCTTTTGGCCCACCGAGAATCCCGTGGCCCCGGATCCCAGTTCTACAATCTCGCCGGCAAATGACCAACCAGGGGGATTGCGGGGCCGTGACCAGCCAAGGGCCAAACGTGACAGGGTTTGCATCCCTCGCGGCACATTGCCCGAGCGGATCCGCACGTCGCCTGCAGTGACCGGGGCGGCGAGGATCCGAACAAGAACTTCGTCCGCTTTGGGTTTAGGCGTCGAAACCGTGTCGATCCGCAGGTTTTCGGGCTTGCCATAGGCCAGAATCCGGGCCTGACGCATTTGTTGTGGTGCTGACATGGAAATTACTCGCTAGAAAATGAATGACGCCTGATATGGTCGTCGCGGGATGTCCCAACAAGTGGTGTGAGCCAGCATTTTCGTGGCTCACCGCGCGGATTGGCGGGCCCGTGCCGGCCCACCGACCGCCTTGACCTCAGCGCCTCGAAACCGCAAGGTCGAACGTAAAAAGAAAGAGCAGTTCCAGTGGCCACAACCGCCCCTTTTGCCCGTTTTGAGTGGATGATCGCCTGGCGCTATTTGCGTGCGCGGCGGTCCGAGGGCGGCGTCTCGGTGATGACCTGGATCAGCCTGATCGGGGTAACGCTTGCGGTTTTCGCGCTGGTGGCGACCTTGGCGATCAGATCGGGCTTTCGGTCAGAGTTTGTCGATACAATCCTCGGGGCCAATGCCCATGTCACGGTTTATCGCAGCGCCACCGTGGGCGCAGACGGTCAGCTGGACCGGACCATCGCCGATTATGACGCGCTGGCCGCGACGCTCGCAACCGTCCCCGGCGTGACCCACGCAGCACCCCTGACGCGCGGGCAGGTGATGGCGAATTTCGGCAATGCCAATTCGGGGGTCGAGATTTTCGGTATTCGCGGCGAAGACCTCGCCTCGCTCCGCCGCATCGTCGATCCGGCGACCGGCATGGGCGATCTTGCGCGGTTTGACGAGGGGATCGCCATCGGTTCGGGCGTAGCCCAGCAACTGGGTATCGGCCTTGGTGACAAGGTCAAGATCATCTCCCCCAATGGCGTCAAGACCGCCTTCGGCACCTCGCCACGCGTCAACGCCTATGAGGTTGTCTATATCTTCTCGGCAGGGCGCTGGGATATCGACCGCACGCGCGTTTATCTGCCGCTCGCGCAGGCGCAGCGCTTTTTCGACAAGGATGACGTGGCCGACGAGATCGAGGTCATGGTCGAAGACCCCGACAATGTCGAGGCGATGATCCCGGCGATCATCGCGGCGGCGGGCGAGAACACCCTGATCTGGACATGGCGCGACAGCGCGGGGGCCTTCCTCAGGGCGCTGACGGTCGAGGACAATGTGATGTTCATCCTCCTGTCGATCCTCGTGCTCATCGCCTCGCTCAACATCATCTCGGGCCTCGTGATGCTGGTGAAGAACAAGGGCCGCGATATCGGCATCCTGCGGACGATGGGGCTAACCGAAGGCTCAGTGATGCGGGTGTTTTTCATCTGCGG
>JBFEXG010000046.1:0-12020 GCA_041546005.1 Paracoccaceae bacterium | reverse complement strand
CGGCAGGGTGGCGATGATCTTGGAGGCAAGGTGAATGGCGTTGACCATCTTGCCGGTGGCATAGCCCGGGTGGATCGAGACGCCCTTGACGTGAACCACGGCTTCATCGGCCGAGAAGGTCTCGAACTCGATCTCCCCCGCTTTGCCGCCGTCGAACGTATAGGCGAAATCGGCGCCCAGATCCTTGGGCAGGCGTTTATCAACGCCGCGGCCGATTTCCTCGTCGGGGGTGAAGGCCACGCGCAGGGTCGGGCGCTTGATCTCGGGATTGGTCAAAAGGTGCTTGGCCGCGGTCATGACGATGGCAACGCCCGCCTTGTCGTCTGCGCCGAGAAGGGTGGTGCCGGAAGCGGTAATGATATCGTGGCCGATTTTCTCGTTGAGATAGGGGAAATCGGCGGGGTCGAGCGTCAGATCGGGATCGTCGGGATAGGTGATGACGCCGCCGTTATAGCCCTTGATGACCCGCGGTTTGACGCCAACCGCGTTGAATTGCGGTGCAGTGTCGACATGGGCGAGGAAGCCGACGGTCGGCCCTTCGATATTGCCGGGGATGGTGGCGATGACGGTGCCGTAATCGGTCAGGACCACATCCTCGGCACCGATGGCCTCGAGCTCGGCCTTCAGGACCTTCTGCATATTGAGCTGGATCGCCGTCGAGGGCGACGAGGGGCTGTCGGGATCAGACTGGCTATCAATCGCGGCGTAGCGGCAGAGTCGCTCTTCAAGCTCGGCGAGGAATTCGGACATCTTGGTCTCCTTTTCGTTGGCGAGATGAAAAGGAGCGGGAGGGAGGGAAGTCAAGGCATCGGCCCAAAAGAAAAGCGCGCCCGGAGGCGCGCTGATCTGGTTCTATCTGTGTCAGGCTCAGGCGAGCGAGGGGTCGATGGCCTTGCAGGCCTCGATGAGGCCCTTCACCGCAGCGACCGACTTGTCGAAGCCGGTCTGCTCTTCGGCCGAAAGCTTGATGTTGGCGATCTTCTCGACGCCGCCGGCGCCGATGACGGTCGGAACGCCGACATACATCCCCTTCACGCCCAGTTCGCCATTGCAGTAGGCGGCGCAGGGCAGAAGGCGCTTCTGGTCTTTGAGGTAGGCTTCGGCCATTTCGATCGCCGAAGTGGCGGGCGCATAGAAGGCCGAGCCGGTTTTCAGAAGGCCGACGATCTCGGCGCCACCGTCACGGGTGCGCTGAACGATAGCGTCGAGCTTGTCTTGCGTGGTCCAGCCCATGGCAACGAGGTCGGGCAGGGGGATGCCGCCAACGGTCGAATAGCGGACCGAGGGAACCATCGTGTCGCCGTGGCCGCCGAGAACGAAGGCGGTCACATCGCGCATGGAGACGCCGAACTCGAGGCTGAGGAAGTGGCGGAAGCGGGCCGAATCGAGCACGCCGGCCATACCGACGACCTTGTTGTGCGGCAGGCCCGAAAACTCGCGCAGCGCCCAGACCATCGCATCAAGCGGGTTGGTGATGCAGATCACGAAGGCGTTGGGCGCGTGGGCCTTGATGCCTTCGCCGACCGATTTCATGACCTTGAGGTTGATACCGAGAAGGTCGTCGCGGCTCATGCCGGGCTTGCGCGGGACGCCCGCGGTGACGATGCAAACATCAGCGCCTGCAATGCCTTCGTAGGTGTTGGTGCCCGTAAACGAACCGTCGAATCCTTCGGCTGGGCCGCTTTCGGCGATGTCGAGCGCTTTGCCCTGCGGGATGCCTTCGGCGATGTCGAAAAGAACGACGTCACCGAGTTCCTTGATGGCTGCGAGGTGGGCGAGCGTGCCGCCGATCTGTCCGGCGCCGATGAGCGCGATCTTGGGTCTGGCCATGATTTCCGTCCTTGGGATGGGTTTGCGATCGCGCATTGGGTTAGTCTCTTGTGCCGCCTCGCGCAAGTCCGCTGCGCTGCGGCATTGTGCGGGAGCTTGCTGTTATCGCTCACAGCGGGTTAAAGCGGCGTTCACGCCTTGCCATGCCTTTGGCGTGTAGCGGGGAGACCAGATGCAGGGCGAAGTTTTCTGGATATTGGCGGTGATCTCGTCGATCTGCGTCGGGCTCGGCAAGGGCGGCCTGCCGGTGATCGGGATGCTGGCCGTGCCGGTTCTGGCGCTGGTGATTTCGCCCATCGCGGCGGCGGGGATGCTGCTTCCGGTCTATGTGCTGTCGGACATGATCGGGCTCTACAATTATCGCCGCGATTTCGACCGCAAGGTTCTGACCATCATGATGACGGGCATGACGGTTGGTGTCGGCCTTGGGTGGGCGACGGCGCATATCGTCAGTGAAGACCTCGTGACCCTGATCGTCGGCCTGATGGGCGCGGTCTTTGCGCTCAACCTGATCTTGCGGCACAAGGAGGACCGCCCCGCCAAGGAGGCGCGCTGGCCCGGCGGGATGTTCTGGGGGACGGTGACGGGATTCACGAGCTTTGTCAGCCACTCGGGCGGGCCGCCGTTTCAGGTCTGGGTGCTGCCGCTGAAGCTGTCGAAATCGGTGTTCGTCGGCACCTCGATCATCGCCTTCTCCTATGTGAACGCGATCAAGCTCGTGCCCTACTATTTCCTCGGGCAACTCAATCCCGACAACCTGAAGATCGCGGCGGTGCTGATGATTCCGGCGGGGCTTGCGGTGATTGGCGGGGTGCGGCTGGTGCGGATCATCCCTGATCAGGTGTTTTTCCGCGTCGTCGTCTGGGCGCTTCTGGCGGTGTCGCTCAAGCTGATCTGGGATGGCGTCGCAGGGTGATGCTGCGTTGCAGCGAGTTTTGGGTTGAACGAATCTGAAAACTCTGGCCTTTCTGGCGCAATAATATTGCGAGGAAGAATCAATGACCGTCCGCCCGTTTCGCTCGGCCCTCTATATTCCCGGCTCCAAGGAGCGCGCGCTCGATAAAGCGCGGGGGCTGGCGGTGGACGTAATCCTCTTCGATCTCGAGGATGCCGTTGCCCCCGACGAAAAGGCAAATGCCCGCGCGACTTTGGCGGCGGCGCTGATCGAGGGCGGATATGGTGAGCGCTATCGGATCGTGCGGATGAACGGCCTTGATACGGAGTGGGGCGCCGACGATGCCGCTGCCATCTCTGAGATGGATTGCGATGCGGTTCTGGTACCCAAGGTCAACTCGGCGGCGGATATCGATGCAGTGGTGGCACTCGTTCCGGGCAAGGCGGTCTGGGCGATGATGGAAACGCCGCTTGCGGTAATCAATGCCGCTGGGATCGCGGCGCATCCATCGGTCGAAGGCTTTGTCCTTGGCACCAACGACCTCGCCAAAGACCTCGGCACCCGCAAGGCGCCGCGCCGCGAGCCGCTGCTCTATGCGCTGCAAGCCTGTTTGATGGCGGCGCGGGCGCATGGGGTGATTGCGCTCGACGGGGTCTATAGCGCCTTCAAGGACGATGAGGGCCTTGCCGAGGAATGTGAGCAGGGCCGCGACATGGGCTATGACGGCAAGACGCTGATCCACCCCGCACAGATCGAGATCACTAACCGCATTTTCGCGCCGACCGAGGCCGAGATCGACCTTGCCCGCCGCCAGATTGCCGCCTTTGACGATGCGATTGCCAAGGGACAGGCTGTGGCCGTGGTCGATGGCAAGATCGTTGAGAACTTGCATATCGTCACCGCCCGCGCGACGTTGGCCAAAGCAGAGGCGATTGCCGCGTTGGAGGGTTGAAGATGATCTGGTTGCTGGTCGGGCTTGCGCTTTGGTTTGCCTCGCATCTGTTCAAAAGGCTCGCGCCCGAGATGCGATCACAGATGTCGGAGCAGGGGGCCAAGGGGCTTGTCTCGCTGGCAAGCCTTGGCGGCATCGCGCTCATGATCATCGGCTATCGCGGTTGGGACGCGCCTTTGATCTGGTCGCCGCCTGAGTTCCTGACCTCGTTCAACAATCTTTTCATGCTTCTGGCGGTCTATCTTTTCGTCGCCAGCTCGACAAAACCGGCTCTGGCCAGAAAGATCCGCCACCTGATGCTGGGCGGTGTGAAAGTCTGGGCTTTCGCGCATCTTCTGGTGAACGGCGATCTGGCGTCGATCGTGCTGTTTGGCGGGCTTCTCCTGTGGTCGGTCGCCTCGATGCTGTTGATCAACCGCGCCGAGCCCGAATGGCAGCGGCCCGGGGCTTCAAGCGCGGCAAACGAGATCAAGACGCTGGTTCTGACGGCGGTGATCGTCATCGTGATCGGATATATTCATAATTGGCTGGGATACTGGCCCTTCGGATAACAGGCGCAGCGCATGACCAAGACCAATCCGGGCCGATTCTTCGAAGACTACGCCGTCGGCCAGACGATCCGGCACGCCGTTCCGCGCACCATTTCCGGTGGCGAGCGGGCGCTCTATCACGCGCTTTATCCTGCGCGGCACGCGCTGCATTCCTCGGATGACTTTGCCCAAGGATGCGGCCTGCCTGCCGCGCCGATGGATGATCTGCTGGCCTTTCACGTTGTCTTCGGCAAAACCGTGCCTGACGTCTCGCTCAACGCCGTGGCCAATCTCGGCTATGCCGAGGGCCGTTGGCTCGCGCCGGTTTGGGCGGGCGATACGCTAACCTCCGAGTCCGAGGTAATCGGCATCAAGGAAAACTCGAACGGCAAATCCGGCGTTGTCTGGGTTCGGACCACCGGGCGCAACCAGCGGGGCGAGGCCGTGCTGAGCTATGTGCGCTGGGTGATGGTGCGCAAGCGCGGCGGCGGGACGGCGCCGGAGGCGGTGATCCCCGAGCTTTCGGGGGTGGTCGCGGCGGCGGATCTGGTGGTGCCGGAGGGACTGGATTTCAGCGGCTACGATTTCGAACTGGCGGGCGAGCCGCATCGCTGGGGCGACTATGCCGTCGGCGAGGTGATCGACCATGTCGATGGCGTAACCATCGAAGAGGCCGAGCATATGCTGGCCACGCGTCTTTGGCAGAACACCGCCAAGGTCCATTTCGACGCGACCAACCGCGAGGATGGCAAGCGGCTGATCTATGGCGGGCATGTGATCTCGATGGCGCGGGCTTTGTCGTTCAACGGCCTCGCCAATGCGCAGATGATCGTCGGGCTGAACGCTGGCGCACATGCCAACCCCTGTTTCGCGGGCGATACCGTTCGGGCCTGGAGCGAGGTTCTGGACAAGGCCGAGACAGGCGCGCCAGGGGTGGGGGCGATCCGCCTACGGCTTGTGGCGACCAAAGGAGAGGCTGGAAAACTGCGCGGCGATGATGGAAAGTATATTCCAGAGGTTCTTCTCGACCTCGATTATTGGGCTCTGATGCCGCTCTAGAAATTCGTGATCACAGTTTCCGCAGCTGTGATCACAACCTGCGATTTTATCGCTACCGACCGCAGAAATCCGAAGTATTCGGGCGAGTTCGGTGGTGACTTGGGCAAGCCGGTTGCCCTATACGAAGGTAGAACGGGGCATTATGCATACAATTGTATGCCGCCCCAAACGTAAGAGGTGAGACGCAATGTCCGAAGCCAAACGGGTCGAACGCCCGCTGTCACCCCACCTTCAGATCTATCGCTGGCACATCCCGATGCTGACCTCGATCCTGACCCGCGTGACGGGGCACGCGCTCGTTGCCGGTGTGATGCTCGGCGTTGCCTGGCTCTTTTCGGCAACGGTCTCGGACGAGGCTTTTGCGACGATGAACGGCATCGCCACCTGCTGGTTCGGCGATCTGGTCTTCACCGGCACCGCTTGGGCCGTCTGGTATCACCTGCTCTCCGGGGTTCGGCATCTCTATTACGACGCCGGCAAAGGCCTTGATATCCCGACCGCCGAAAAGCTCGGCTGGGGCATTATCATCGGATCGGTCGTGTTGACCGTCCTGACCATTCTGGCTGTGTGAGGAGGGGCAAATGCGTTATCTGACCGACCGTAAACGGGCCGAAGGACGCGGCGCTTCGGGCCGCGGCACCGAGCATCACTGGTATATGCAGGCGACCGCCGTTGTTCTCGCCTTCATGGTGCCGTGGTTCATGTATTTCTTCGGCGTGGCCCTTGGCTCGAGCCGCGAGACCGTTCTCGAGATCTTCGCCAATCCCTTCATCGCGATCCTCTCGGCGCTCGTCATCACCGTGGGGATGCGCCACTTCGCCAAGGGGTCGCAGATTATGATTGAAGATTACTGGCGCGGCACGACCCGCAAGATCGCGATAATCGCGGTCTTTTCGCTGTCGTATGTCGTGACCGCCGTGGGCCTGTTCGCGCTTGCCCGGATTGCCCTGTGAGGAACTGACGAATGGCTGCCTATGAATTCGAAACCCATGAATACGATGTCGTCGTGGTCGGTGCCGGTGGCGCGGGCCTTCGGGCGACCCTCGGCATGGCCGAACAGGGGCTAAGGACGGCCTGCATTTCCAAGGTCTTTCCAACCCGCTCGCACACGGTCGCCGCGCAAGGGGGCATTGCCGCCTCGCTGGGCAATATGGGCCCTGACAGCTGGCAATGGCACCTTTACGATACGGTGAAGGGCTCGGACTGGCTCGGCGATACCGATGCGATGGAATACCTCGCCCGCGAGGCGCCCAAGGCGGTTTACGAGCTAGAGCACTATGGCGTTCCCTTCTCGCGCACCGAAGAGGGCAAGATCTATCAGCGCCCCTTCGGCGGCCACACCACCGAGTTTGGCGAAGGCCCGCCGGTGCAGCGCACCTGCGCTGCGGCCGACCGCACCGGCCACGCCATCCTGCACACGCTTTATGGCCAGTCGCTCAAGGAAAAGGCCGAGTTCTTCATCGAGTATTTCGCGATCGACCTGATCATGTCGGACGATGGCGTGTGCCAAGGTGTTGTGGCGTGGAAGCTTGATGACGGCACCATGCACGTCTTTAGCGCCAAGACCGTGGTTCTTGCCACCGGCGGCTATGGCCGCGCCTATTTCTCGGCCACCTCGGCGCATACCTGCACCGGCGATGGCGGCGGCATGGTGGCCCGCGCGGGCCTGCCCTTGCAGGATATGGAGTTTGTCCAGTTCCACCCCACCGGCATCTATGGCTCGGGCTGCCTCATCACCGAAGGCGCGCGTGGCGAGGGCGGGTATCTGACCAACTCCGAAGGCGAGCGGTTTATGGAACGCTATGCGCCGACCTATAAGGATCTGGCCAGCCGCGACGTCGTTTCCCGTTGCATGACCATCGAGATCCGCGAAGGGCGCGGCGTGGGGCCGAACAAGGACCACATCCATCTGCACCTCAACCACCTGCCGCCCGAAACGCTGGCCTTGCGCCTGCCGGGCATCTCGGAAAGCGCGCGGATTTTTGCAGGCGTGGACCTGACGAAAGAGCCGATCCCGGTTCTGCCGACGGTGCATTACAACATGGGCGGCATCCCGACGAACTATTGGGGCGAGGCCCTGAACCCGACCAAGAAGAACCCCGACGCCATCGTTCCGGGCCTGATGGCCGTGGGCGAGGCGGGCTGTGCCTCGGTGCACGGGGCCAACCGGCTTGGCTCGAACTCGCTCATCGACCTCGTGGTCTTCGGCCGCGCCGCTGCGATCCGCGCGGGCGAGACGGTCAACCCCGACGAGGCCAACCCGACCCCGAACCGCGCCTCAATCGAGAAATGTCTCGACCGGTTCGACGGGCTGCGCCATGCGAGCGGCTCGGTCGGGACGGCCGAGCTGCGGCTTGAGATGCAGAAAACGATGCAATCTGATGCCGCCGTCTTCCGCACCGACAAGACGCTGGCCGAGGGCGTGCAGAAAATGACCGCCGTGGCCGCCAAGATGGATGACCTCAAGGTCACCGACCGGAGCCTTGTCTGGAACAGCGACCTGATGGAAACGCTCGAGCTGGCAAACCTCATGCCCAACGCGCTTGCGACAATTGTCGGCGCCGAGGCCCGCAAGGAAAGCCGCGGCGCGCATGCGCACGAGGACTATCCGGACCGCGACGACAAGGTCTGGCGCAAGCACAGCATCGCCCATATCGATGGCAACAAGGTGAAGCTCTCCTATCGCCCGGTCCACCTCGAGCCGCTGACCAAGCCCGAAGAGGGCGGGATCGACCCCAAGAAGATCGCCCCGAAGGCGAGGGTATACTGATGCGCATTTTGCTCGCCTCTCTGCTGTTGCTCGCCGCTTGCGGCACGGTCACGCCCGAACGCGCGGCGCAGCGGTGTGAAGAGCGGGCGCAGGCGGCGATGGGGCCGAGCGGCAAAGTGACCGTGGGTGCCAATTCGCAGACCGGCGGCTTTGCTAGCGCCAGCATCACGATCTCAAGCGACTATCTCGCGGGCCGCGACCCCTATGAGGTCTACCGGACCTGCGTGATCGACCTGACCGGGCAAGAGCCGTATCGGCCGCCCGTTTTGTACTGAACTGGCTGGTAGGCAGGAGCCGTGACATGGTCCAACTGACGCTTTTGGAACGAGAGGCCATCAAGATGAGCGTCTGTGCTGCCAACGCCCACCTCCGCAGTGCGCTTTCTGGATAGCAGGATGCCCCTTTTTCGAGCCAACGGCCGCAACATCTATTTCGCGCATGTCCCGCGATGCGGCGGGACGTCGGTTGGAGAATATCTTGGGGTTAAATTTGGCAAGTTGAGTTTGGTAGATCCCAAATTTCGCGATCGCCGCCGCGGCCGCTGGAACAAGACCTCGCCGCAGCACATTCTGGGAGACCAGCTAAATGTGCTCTTCGCGCCCGGTTTTATCGATGAGTCTTTCGCCGTGGTCCGGCACCCAGTCGACAGGCTGCGCAGCGCGTTCCATTTCCAACGGGATATCGAAAAGACAATCGCGCCAACGATGACGCTGGCAGACTTCGTGGAAAGGCTTTCGGATACCAGTTTCAGAAACTCCCGGGCCTTCGACAATCACTTCCAGCAGCAGGTGAAGATCGTCCCGAAAGATGCCCGGATCTTTTGGTTTGAGGACGGGTTGGACGCGGTCTTTGACCATATCGATGCGCTTGGCAGTTCTTCGGAGCCAAGAAGCGCCACGCCGCACCGGCTCCGGACTGCAAAACCAATCGAGCCGGTTTCGCCCGAGCTCCAAGCGCGAATTGCCGCCCTGTTTGAAGATGATATGGCGGCCTTTGGCTACGATCTTGGACCCGAAAGCAAAAGCGACACGCCGCCTGTGCCTAGTGTCAAGAAAATTGGCCTGCGGCCCCTGAAACACGGCCAACTTTCATTCGTCATTCAGCTGCCGGTGCCTGAAGAGCGAAATCAGCACTCTTGGGGAGACTATTATTTTGGGCAATCTCTGTGTCGAGCTTTGGAGCGGCGCGGACACAGGGCGCGCACTCAGGTTAAGGAAAACTGGGGCCAGAGGCAGGACGAGCGGGAGATCGACATCGCCCTGATGGGAAATATCGCCTACACTCCGCGCTCGGGCAATCTGACATTCGTTTGGATGATCTATAACAATTTCATGCGGAGCCCCTATTCCCGCCTCAAGAAAGCGGACCACGTTTTTGTGGCAGGGCAGCCCCTTTTGGACAGGATCGCAAGTTTCCTTGGCGATGAGCGGTGTTCTCTTCTGCCTCAGGCTTTTGACGCCGATATTATGGCTCCGCCGAAAGCGGGGACGAATAGAAACGGCGTGGCATTTGTCGGGCGCGCCCGCGACTACAGCCGCCCTGTCATCGCACAAGCCTTCGAGAGCGGAGCCCCGCTCAAGCTCTGGGGGGAGGGCTGGCAGGATACCCCGGTTGCCGAATTCTTCCAAGGAAACAGGCTGCCAAATGCAGAACTACCGGTCGTCTACGGCGAAGCCGAAGTTGTGCTGAACGACCATCACAGCAGCATGAGAAACCAAGGCATTCCCAGCAATCGAATCTTCGACGCTCTGGCCTGTGCCGCGCCGGTGATCACAGATAATGTCGCATGGCTGCCCGAAGACATGGCGCCGTATGTCTACAAGGTTTCGGACGCAGCCGAATTTGGCGAGGCCTATGCGGCTGTGCGCCGAGAAACAGAAGACTTCAAAGAGAAACGACGGCAATTCGCACGCGAGATGCGAGAAACACACAGCTTCGACCAACGGGCGAAGCAGATCGTCGACAAAGCGCAATCTCTCCTGCAAATAGCCGATGTTGAAAAGGAAAAGCTATGGTCCAACTGACGCTTCCCAAGAACAGCCGCATGACGGTTGGCAAAACCTGGCCCAAGCCTGTGGGCGCAACCAACGTTCGCAAGTTTCAAATCTATCGCTGGAATCCCGACGATGGGAAGAACCCGCAGATCGACACCTATTTTGTCGATATGGATACCTGTGGGCCGATGGTTTTGGACGCACTCATCAAGATCAAGAACGAGATCGACCCGACGCTGACCTTCCGCCGCTCGTGCCGCGAGGGGATTTGCGGCTCTTGCGCGATGAACATCGACGGGCGCAACACGCTCGCCTGTATCTTTGGCATGGACGAGATCAAAGGCGACGTGAAGATCTATCCCTTGCCGCATATGCCGGTGGTCAAGGATTTGATCCCGGACCTCACGCATTTCTATGCCCAGCACGCCTCGATCATGCCATGGCTTGAAACCAAGACGAACCGGCCCGCGAAAGAATGGCGCCAGTCGATCGAGGACCGCAAGAAGCTCGACGGGCTTTATGAATGCGTCATGTGCGCTTCATGCAGCACCTCTTGCCCGAGCTACTGGTGGAACGGCGACAAATACCTCGGGCCGGCCGCGCTTCTGCACGCCTATCGCTGGATCATCGACAGCCGCGACGAGGCCACGGGCGAGCGGCTCGATGCGCTGGAAGATCCCTTCAAACTCTACCGCTGCCACACGATCATGAACTGCGCCAAGACCTGCCCCAAGGGGCTCAACCCCGCCGAGGCCATCGTGCATATCAAGAAGATGATGCTCGAGCGCGTGGTCTAGGGCCCTACTCGCAACAATCACGAGGCCGGCCCATTTGGGCCGGCTTTTCCATGCGCGTCGGTAACAGGCAGCAGTCGAAGACAGGGCCACGATCAGAGTGGATTTTCGTCATGAAATGCCGCACCTTCCACTTGCCTTGCTGAAGGCTTGTCGGGAGCGATATCATGCCTGTTTCGGTTTTGTTGGTCGGCACCACCAAGGGTGCGTTTGTTCTCAGAAGCGATGATCGCAAGAAGTGGACGGTGAGTGGCCCGCATTGCGGGGGCTGGCCGATCAATCACGTTGTGGGCGATCCTGAAACCGGACGGCTTTACGCCGGAGGGGGCGGTGACTGGACCGGCGCAGGGATTTGGCGATCCGAGGATGGCGGTGAGACTTGGGAGTTGGCCAAGCTGACAAACGGAAAGATGGATGACTGGGCGTCGCAGGATCCTGATTTCGCGGCCAAGATCGGCTGGAGTGGGCAAAAACCGCCTTTTGCCAAGGAATTTTCGCAGGTCTGGTCGATGGGTGTCACCAAAGATGCTGTCTATGCCGGAACCAAGCCCGCACAGTTGCTCAAGAGCACGGATGGTGGCGTAACGTGGAGCAAGGTTGAGGGATTGACCAACCACCCCTCTGCCGGAAGCTGGAATCCCGGTGCCGCCGGGCTAATTCTACATACGATCCTGTCTGATCCAGATGATCCCAAGAAGATGTGGATCGGAATCTCGGCTGCAGGCGTTTTCGCGACGGAAGACGGGGGCAACACCTGGGAACGAAGGAACAGGCTCTCGAATACCGAGGGCTGTGGGCATCATGACCACCCCGCCGCGCCGCGGGACGGGGAGACGGGGCACTGTGTGCACAACATCATGCGCGCGCCGGGGGCGGGGGATGTTCTCTATCAGCAGAACCATCACGGGGTCTGGCGATCGGCGGATGGCGGGCGCAGTTGGGACGATATCTCGGCGGGGCTGCCCTCGATGTTCGGGTTTCCGATCCGGGTTCATCCCCGTGACGGGAACACGATCTGGACCATTCCCCTGAACGGAGACAGTCAGGGCCGGTTCCCGCCAGACGCGGCTGCGGCTGTCTGGAAATCGACTGACGCAGGGCAGACATGGAGTGCGAAGCGCGAGGGGCTACCGCAGGAGAACTGCTTTTTCACGGTGCTTCGGCAAGCGATGGCGGGCGATTCCGCCGAGCCTGCG
>JBFEXG010000241.1:0-3869 GCA_041546005.1 Paracoccaceae bacterium | reverse complement strand
TATGTCCTCTCGGACCTTCTCGCCCGTTTCCGCCGCGCCTATCCGCAGGTTGAGCTCAATGTGATCGAGGATAGTGGGGAATACCTGCAGCACCTTTTGATCGGCGGCGAATTGGATGTGGCTGTGCTCCTGACCTCTTCCGTCAAGGATCGCCTCGCCCTTCACGTCGAAACCCTCCTTGTCTCGCCCTATCGCCTCTGGCTGCCGCTCGGCCATCCGCTCGCCCAGCAAGAGGCGATCGAGCTTGAGGAGCTGGCGGGCGAGCAGCTGATCCAGCTGATGGTCGACGAAATCGAAGAAAGCACGCGGATGCTCATGGGCGCGATGGCCTCGCGGCCTGAGATCAGCTTTCGCACCCGTTCGGTCGAGGCGGTGCGGAGCCTTGTAGCGACAGGCGCGGGCGTCGCCATCCTGCCGGGCCTCGTCTACCGCCCGTGGTCGCTCGAAGGCGACCGGATCGAGATTCGCGATGTCTCGGGCGATCTGCCCAATGTGCAGGTTGGCCTCGCTTGGCGCCGCGGCGCGCCGCTCTCGCCGCCGGCCCTGAATTTTGTGCGTTCGGCGCAGAGCGCGATCCCGAACCATTGATTCATTGGGGCTTCCCTACCCATCGGAAAAACCGATAACCCCATTCTGCGTTTTGAATTTGCGATTTCTCCGTTGGCTCCTATCGTGGCGTCGATTACCACTGGCCGCGGCTTAAATGCGGCTGGGATCGACAGGGAGTAGAAAGATGAAATCAATTCGACTTATGGGCACTACCGCCGTCGCCGTCGCGATGGCTGTCACCCCCGCTCTGGCGCAGGTCGCCTCGCTTGGAACCCCCGAGGGCCAAGTGAGCATCGTCGCCTGGCCGGGCTATATCGAGCGCGGCGAGACCATGGCCGAGTTCGACTGGGTCACCAAGTTTGAAGAGGCCACCGGCTGTCAGGTCGTCGTCAAGACCGCCAACACCTCCGACGAGATGGTGGCCCTGATGAACGAAGGCGGCTTCGACCTCGTCACCGCTTCGGGCGACGCCTCGCTGCGCCTCGTGGCCGGCAAGCGCGTCCAGCCGGTCAATATCGACCTGATCCCTTCGTGGGCCAACGTCGATGATCGCCTCAAGAATGCTCCGTGGCATACGGTTGATGGCGTCCACTATGGCGTTCCTTATCAGTGGGGCCCGAACGTCCTGATGTATAACACCGAGGCCTTCGGCGACACGCCGCCGACCTCGTGGAGCGTTGTCTTCGAAGAGCAGACCCTGCCGGACGGCTCGTCCAACGTCGGCCGCGTTCAGGCCTATGACGGCCCGATCCACATCGCCGACGCCGCCCAGTACCTGATGGCGCATCAGCCCGAGCTGGGCATCACCTCGCCCTATGAGCTGAACGAAGAGCAGTATGCCGCCGCCCTCGACCTTTTGCGCGCCCAGCGCAAGCTCGTTGGCCGCTACTGGCACGATGCCTTCATCCAGATGGACGACTTCAAGAACGAAGGCGTTGTCGCCTCCGGTTCCTGGCCGTTCCAGGTGGGCCTCCTGCAATCCGAAGGCTTCCCGGTTTCGAGCGTGATCCCCGAAGAGGGCGCGACCGGCTGGGCCGACACCACCATGATGCACGTCGATGCGCCGCACCCGACCTGCTCGTATCTGTGGATGGAGCATACGCTCTCGTCGAACCTTCAGGCCGACCTCTCGGTCTGGTTCGGGGCCAACCCGGTGGTTCTCTCGGCCTGTACCGATGGCTCGGGCATGCAGACCGCCGAGGGCTGCACGGCCAACGGCCTTGATGACTTCGAGAAGATCAACTTCTGGACGACCCCGGTCAGCCAGTGCGAGAGCCAGGGCGAATGCGTGCCCTACTATCGCTGGGTCTCCGACTATATCGGTGTGATCGGCGGCCGCTGATCCCACTGGTTCTGGCCCCGCCTGCCCTGAAGGGCGGGGCCATTTTCCCCCAATTTCCCTACGACGGCCCCGACCGCCGGGGCCGCACGGATAAGAAATGACCAACGCTGTTACGTTCCAGAAAGTCTCGCGCCACTATGGCAAGGTGAAAGCGGTTGATGCTGTCGACCTGACCATCGAAGAAGGCAGCTTCTTTGCCATGCTTGGCCCCTCGGGCTCGGGCAAAACCACCTGCCTGCGCCTGATCTCTGGCTTTGAAAAGCCCACGGCGGGCGAGATCCGCATCTTCGGGCAGGACGTGAGCGACACGCCCCCCAACCGCCGCAGCGTGAATACAGTCTTTCAGGATTACGCTCTCTTTCCGCACATGAACGTGCGCGACAACGTGGCCTATGGGCCGATGGTGGCGGGCGTCGGCAAGGCCGAGCGCTACGCCAAGGCCGAAGAGATGCTCTCGCTCGTCAAGCTCGATGGCTATGGCGACCGCAAGCCGGGCCAGCTTTCGGGCGGCCAGCGCCAGCGCGTGGCCTTGGCGCGCGCGCTCGTCAACGAACCCCGCGTTCTTCTTCTCGACGAACCGCTGGGCGCGCTCGACCTCAAGCTGCGCGAAGCCATGCAGGATGAACTGAAAGCCCTGCAAAAGCGCCTCGGCATCACCTTCGTCTTCGTGACACATGATCAGCACGAAGCGCTTTCGATGGCCGACAAGCTTGCCGTCTTCAACGAGGGCAAGATCGCCCAGATCGGCTCGCCCGCAGAAATCTACGACCGCCCGGCAACGCCGTTCGTTGCCGATTTCGTTGGTTCTTCCAACGTCCTGCCACCCGCACTCACAGCCCAACTTGGCGGCGCATCCGCCTGGGCGAGCTTGCGCCCCGAAGCGATCCGTCTCGTCGGTGCGGGCAAAGGCAAGATCAACGGCACCGTCACGGCGCTGCGCTATCTTGGCGCGGGCACCCGTGTGAGCGTCATGGCGGGCGAGTCCGAAATTGCCGCGCTGGTTCCGGCCGGCGAACCAGCCCCCGAAACCGGCGCCGAGGTAGGCATCTCCTTTGAAACCTCGGCTCTCCACGTCATGAGCAGCTCATGAGCAGGGGCGCGATCCTTCCAAACCGCGGTCTTACCGACCGGCTCAGCGCGCTTTTCTGGCGCCGCCCCGGCGTGCTTTTGCTTCTGCTGATCACCCCGCCGCTTCTTTGGCTCGGCGTGGTCTATCTCGGCTCGCTCGGCGCACTGCTCCTCCAAAGCTTCTATTCGATCGACGAATTCTCCGGCGTCGTGGTCGAGGAATTCACCCTCAAGACCTATGGCGAGCTATTCCGCGCCGCCAACATGGATATCATCATCCGCACCCTGACCATGTCGGCCTCGGTCACGCTCGCTTCGGCGGTAATCGGCTTTCCGGTCGCCTATTTCGCTGCGCGTTTCGCCCGTGGCCGCTGGAAGGCTGTATTCTACCTCGGGATCATGCTGCCCCTCTGGTCGTCTTATCTGGTCAAGGTCTATGCGTGGAAGCTGATCCTCGCCAAGGAAGGCATCATCACATGGGCCGCCGATAGCGTGGGCTTGGGCTTCCTGCTCAACGCTGTCCTGTCACTGCCGGGGGTGGGGGGCAATTCGCTCTCGACCTCGTTCATCGGCACATGGCTCGTCTTCGTCTACGTCTGGCTGCCCTACATGATCCTGCCGATGCAGGCCTCGCTTGAGCGTGTGCCGGTCTCGATGCTCGAGGCCTCGTCCGACCTCGGCGCAAGCCGGGGCCAGACCTTCCGCACGGTCGTCTTGCCGCTCGCCATGCCTGGCGTGATCGCGGGCTCGATCTTTACCTTCTCGCTGACCATGGGCGATTACATCATCCCCCAGATCGTCGGCACCTCGGCCCGCTTCATCGGTCAGGCCGTCTATCAGCTTCAGGGCACCGCCGGGAACATCCCGCTCGCCGCCGCCTTCGCGGTCGTGCCGATTATCATCATGCTGG